>CAYZJY010000039.1:0-16944 GCA_964478995.1 uncultured bacterium | reverse complement strand
TAGCAGGTTTTAAAGGAAATGATTACACAATATTCACCGATCGTGGCATAGGGGTTCGAAAAGCACTTACTACCGCAAAAAAAGGTGATATTATTTCAATTTTAGGAAAAGGGCGGGAAGAGTACCAAGACGTCCATGGGGTAAAAACATATTATTCAGATCTTAAAATAGTGGAAGAATATCAATGAGAATATCAATAAATCATCCAGAAGTATTTGCTACTATTTTTGAATCTGTAACAAAATCAAAACTTCATAGGCCAATTACAGGCATTTCTACTGATAGCAGAGAGATACAGCGCGGAGATCTTTATATAGCAATTAAAGGAGAAAAGGTTGACGGGCACAAATTTTTAATTCAAGTTGAAAAAGCCGGAGCTGTTGCTGCTTTAGTTAGCGATTTAAATACATCAATTGGGATACAACAGGTTAAGGTATCAGATACTATAAATGAAATTGCAAAGATATCCCATGAATGGCGAATGAGGTTTGATATTCCAGTTCTTGGAATAACAGGCTCAAATGGAAAGACATCAACAAAAGAATTACTATTACATATACTATCAACAAAATTCAAGATGCATGCCACCAAGGGGAATTTCAATACTAATATTGGACTTCCCCTAACCCTTTTAGAAATAGAACCCACCCATGATATTTCAATACTTGAAATGGGTGCAAGCGAACCTGGAGAAATCGAGAATCTATGTAGCATAGCAAAGCCTACCCACGGCATAATAACAAATATAGCACCTGCACATTTAGAAGGATTTGGGACCTTGGAAACTATTGCATATGAGAAAGGTGCTTTGTTTAGGGCACTTGACCAAGGGACATCTTTTGTTAATCAGGCAGATGAAATGATATCAGATATATCTTTTTCTGGAGAAAAGATTACATATGGATTGAGCCCAGACTGTGACTTCCCTGCAGATATTTTCCATGAAGATGATGGTACACTTACGCTTATTCTAGACACAAACGTTATACCAACTGGGTCTCACAACCTTTCTTTTATCAAAAACTGTATTGCAGCATCGGCTATATCAATAACCCTTGGGATTAACTGGAATGAATTAACAGAAAAACTGCAGTCATTTTCTGCCCCAAAAGGTCGATGCTTTGTAAAGCAGATCAATGACATAACTGTTATTGATGATACTTATAATGCAAACTTGACTTCATCATTAGCAGCACTTGATTATTTAAATGCTTTTACAAGTGATGGGCGAAAAATTTTTGTTTTTGGTGATATGTTTGAACTTGGCCCAACATCAAATGAGCAACATCGAAAGATTGGAGAAAGGTGTTCTGAGCTAGGCTTAGATGGCGTTTTTACAGTTGGAAATCATACAAAACACACCAATTCCGTTTTTAAAAATGGGATGATGCACAAACATTTTGACACAAAAGAGAATTTAATTGAATCTTTAAAAAAGATACTGAATAGTGGTGATAAAATTCTCTTCAAGGGATCTAGAGGAATGCAGATGGATCAAGTAATCCAAGGAGTGTTTGAGAACTAATGCTATACCATTTTCTAATACCCTTTAAAGATCACATTTCAGTATTAAATCTATTTGAATACATTACTTTTCGTGCAGCAACAGCAGCAATCGCTGCACTATTCATAAGCTTCATTGTCGGGCCCTGGGTTATCCACATACTACATAAAAACCAAATCGGAGAAGAAATTCGTTCGACAGGACCCAAATCACATATGAAGAAAAGAGGCACGCCCACAATGGGAGGAGTCATCATTCTAATGGCTGTACTCCTCCCAACCCTCTTATTATCAAAATTAAATAGTCCTTTAGTTCAAATCATTTTATTTGCAACAATATGGATGGGGATAATCGGCTTTATTGATGACTATCTAAAAGTTGTGAAAAAAATGGAACGAGGTCTGATTGCTCGTTATAAGATTGCTGGGCAAGTATCATTAGGTTGCATTATCAGCCTATGGATATTCCAGATACCTGAGTTTATGGAATTCAATACCAAGACCACGGTACCATTTTTTAAGAATGTTGAAATTGATCTTGGGATGCTGTACCCATTTATGGTAATACTGGTCATAACTGGAACATCTAATGCTGTAAATCTAACAGATGGTCTAGATGGACTTTTAGCAGGTCTATTGGCAATCTGTTTTAGTGTATTTTGTGCAATTACATATATCACAGGAAGAATAGATTTTTCAGATTATTTAAATATTCTATACATACCAGGTGCAGGTGAACTAACTATTTTTTCAGCAGCAATGGCTGGGTCTTGCATTGGATATCTTTGGTTCAATTCATATCCAGCAGAAGTTTTTATGGGCGACACTGGCTCTTTATCAACCGGAGCTGCTCTTGGAACACTTGCTATTTTGTTAAAAAAAGAGTTGCTCCTTTTCATTATCGGGGGTGTCTTTGTATGGGAAGCAATTTCTGTAATTATTCAACTCACCTATTTTCGTTATACAAATAAATATAAAGGAGAGGGAAAACGTTTTTTTATGATGGCCCCTATCCATCATCATTATGAATTAAAGGGTTGGCCTGAAACCAAAGTGGTAATTCGTTTTTGGATAATAGGCCTTTTATTGGCTCTTTTTTCACTAACAACATTCAAGATACGATGATTGATTTAGACTCTAAAGAAAAAATTGATTTAAAGGATAAGAGGATATCTGTTATTGGATTAGGCTTAAGTGGAACTGAGGCCGCTAAACTTGCGAATTACTTAGGAGCGAGAGTCTTTGCTAGTGACCCAGGAACTGGTGAGAAAGTCTACACCCATGCAATGGACCTCATGCATTCTCATCATATCGCAAGTGAAACCGGCATTCATAGTGATAAAATTTATGATGCAGACCTATGGATTATTTCCCCTGGTGTTCCAAAAAACTCTGATATTGTAAAAAAGGCTAATGATAAAAACATACCAATTGTAGGAGAGATAGAATTTGCAAGTTGGTTCACGAATGCTCCAATTATCGCAGTTACTGGTTCAAATGGGAAAACTACTACTTCTTATATCCTATCTGATATGCTTAAATCTAATGAAGTAAATAGCGTATTAGCAGGAAATATGGGAATACCATTCTCTGAGCGGGTATTAAGTGAAATTAAAGAACCCAAAAACAATATTGCATACATTTTAGAGATATCAAGTTTTCAAATGGAATTTGTTAAACATTTTTCACCAAATATTATAATCTATACAAATATATCTCCTGACCATCTAGACCGTCATGAGTCCATGGAGGAATATGTGAATATGAAAATGGCTGCAATGACTAACCTTAAACCTAATGATCTAGTAATCTATAATATTGATGACAAGATTCTTTCTGAAACCATACCTACGAAATCAAATCAAGTAAAACCTTTCAGTATCATAAATAAAAATACTTTATTCTATTTAAATGAAGATAATATTTATGGTCCTTCCAAAAATAAACTCATCGCATTAAAGGAATTAGGGATACCTGGTAAACATAATCTATACAACTTTCTTGCTGCTGCAACATGCTCTCATTTAATGGGTATCTCAGAAAATCATATTATACAAACTATGAGAAAATTTAAAGGTGTGGAACATCGACTTGAGCAAGTAACTCTATTTAATGGCATAGAATTCATTAATGATTCAAAAGCAACAAATATTCAATCAGTAATTGTTGCAATCGAATCATTTAATAAGCCCATAATTTTAATTCTTGGTGGTTATAATAAGGGCGCAAACTTTCGGCTACTCCTTCCACATATCAAGTCAAGTCATGTAAGGGACGTTGTCTCTTATGGAGAGGCCGGTGGGCATATTAATACTGCTTTAGGGGATGCGGTAAGATCGGTACAGGTTTCTGATCTTAACTCTGCAGTAAAAAAAGCCCAATCAATGGCAACTCCCGGAGATATTGTTTTATTATCTCCGGGTTGCGCCAGTTTTGATGAATTTCCAAATTTTGAAATAAGGGGTAATTATTTCAAATCAATGATAAATAATATGGAAAAAGCATGATAGACGTTTTTATCCAAAGGTATGATCGTTATCTGCTCATCTTTTTGTGTACTCTAGCAGTTTTGGGTACCATAATGCTATATAGTGCTAGTTGGTATGAATCCTTTTCGTCTTCAAATGGGAGGACAGAAATGTTGTTCTTGCAAAATCACCTCAAGCGACTGTTAGTCGGAGTTTTCTGTCTTTTTGGCTTTTTGATATTGGACTACAGAAAACTAAAGGAGATTGCACCATATCTATTAATATTTGCGATTGCATTATTATTTTTTACTAAGATATTCTATTTGGCTAAAGGTTATTCTTGGTATAAACCTGCACGATGGCTATATGTTGGCCCAATCTCCCTGCAGACCTCTGACATAGCACGATTTTCTGTAATAATCTACATGGCTTACTATGTGGATAAAAAAAGAGAAAAACTCAAAGATTTTCAATTAGGCCTCCTCCCTGCTATTGGAATACTATTTATCATAATGACGCTAATCATTATTCAACCAGACTATAGTACTGCACTCATGATAGGATCAATCGGTATTTTAATCTTATTTATTGGTGGTGCACAAATATCTCAACTTGCAATGGCTGGATCTGTAGCAGCACTGATTGGTATTCCTGTATTATTATCAAGAGAATACAGAAGGCTCAGAGTCCTTAGTTGGTTCGGAATTGGTGATAACACTGAAATTGGCTACCAAGCAAGTCAATCTCTTATCAGTCTTGGAAACGGAGGAATTTTTGGTGTTGGACTAGGAAATAGTATAGAAAAGAACCATTTCCTGCCAACACCTCACACAGACTTTATTTTTGCAATCATTGGCGAAGAATTAGGATTTGCCATAGGAACATTACCTGTACTGACTTTATTCCTACTAATTTTTCTTCGTGGATTAAAGATAGCAAAGGAATGTACCGATCCATTTGGAATTTTTTTATCCATAGGCATCGCATTCAATTTAGTATTATACGCATTTGTAAATGCTGCAGTGGTTACTGGTATTTTCCCAGTAACTGGTCTTCCTATGCCCATGGTTAGTTATGGTGGATCAGGGATGGTGGTCAACATGGCAATGATGGGTATTTTGCTTAACATATCACAATCACGAAAATCAGTTGGTGGTGAAAAAAGATGGAGCCCTCTTATTTATGGCAAATAGAAGAATACTAATTGTAGGTGGAGGAACAGGGGGGCATCTTTTTCCTGCAATGGCAATTGGTGAAGAAATCCAAAGACGAGAGCCAGATGCAATAATCCATTATATTGGATCAATTTTCGGATTAGAGTCAAAGGTCTTTCCAATAAAAGATGTCTGGCATACCCTACTACCCATACGAGGTCTGCAGAGGGGACTCAGTGCAATAAGTATATTTAGAAATATCCTATTACCTTTTAGAATTATTCGCTCATTGATAAAAACAAATAGATTGCTAAAAGAATTTGTCCCTGAAATCCTAATTGGGACTGGTGGTTATGCTTCTGCAATCCCGCTTTACATAGGAGCAAAAAAGGATATACCAATTATCTTGCAAGAACAAAATTCCTTTCCTGGATTAACAACTCGTTGGTTTGCAAATAAAGCTGAAAAAATATGTATTGCCTTTGATGAATCACAAAACGTATTTAATTCAAATACCGTAATGACTGGTAATCCAGTAAGAAAGGGAATTGATAAGGGTAATAAGAAAAATGGCATAAAGGAATTTAGTTTCAAGAAAAATAACAAAACCATTTTCTTGTTTGGTGGAAGTCAAGGATCTTCCTATCTAAATAAAATGATGAGTAATGTTGCAAAAAAAATATCCAGTGCAGGTATACAATTACTATGGCAGACAGGTGACCTAGAATATGTAAAGTATCGACATATGGAATCAGAAAACATACGAATTGTTCCATTTGTAAATAATATGGCAGATGCATATGCTATTTCTGACCTCCTTGTGTGCAGAAGTGGTGCATTGACACTAGCCGAAATAACAGTTTCTGGTAAACCTGCTATACTTATTCCTTTTCCTCATGCTGCAGGAGATCATCAAACAAAAAATGCACAAGCATTAGTCAATTTTGGTGCAGCTCAAATGCTCTATGAAAAATCATTAAACTCTAAAATTTTGATGCATACAATCATGAACTTGATTCACAATAAAGAAAAATTAGAAACAATGGCATTAGAATCAAAAAAACTAGGTAGACCTAATGCAACAATTGACATAGTTGACCAAATTCTAGATTTAGGAGTGAAGACTTGACCTTTAGGAAAATAAATAATGTTTTCTTCGTAGGAATTGGTGGTATAGGTATGAGCGGAATTGCAGAATTGCTCATGAATTTAGGCTTTAATGTTTCAGGCTCTGACATAAATGAAAATGAAAATGTGAAAAGGCTAAAAGAAATGGGCGTAAGTGTAATAATAGGTCATAATCCACATAACCTAAAAAAGAATATTGATGTTTTAGTTTATTCAAGTGCCGTACCACTTGAAAATCCTGAAATAGTTCGGGCACGTCAAAAAGGAATTCCTATCATACGGAGAGCTGAAATGCTAGGTGAATTGATATCTGTAAAGGAAACAAGTATTGCTGTAGGTGGAACACACGGAAAAACAACAACATCATCTATGATTGGAACAATATTATCATATGCAAAAAAAGACCCAACTTTGGTCGTGGGAGGTCTTGTCCATAATCTAGATTCTAATTCAAAGTTGGGTACTGGGGATATTATTGTAGTTGAAGCAGATGAATTTGATAGAAGTTTTCTCGCATTAAAACCAACAATCTCAATTGTGACTAATATTGAATTAGAACATACGGATTGCTATGAAAACCTAAATGAACTTCAGGATGCATTTATTCAGTTCTGTAAATCGGTTCCATTTTATGGTGCGATTATTGCATGTGCAGATTCACCAGCAGTCCAAGAAATAATAACAAATATAGAGAGGCCCATGATCACATATGGACGGTCAAGGGATGCGGCCTATCGAGCGAAAAACCTACGATTTAATGAGAATAAATCCACATACTCTGTTTTTCGATCGGAGGAATGTCTCGGAGATATAGAGTTGAATGTTCCTGGGGAACATAACATACTAAACTCCTTGGCAGCCGTCGTTTTAGGTTTGGAAATGGGCCTCTCTTTTGAAATGATTAGAGAAGGTATTTACTCTTATAAGGGTGTTAGAAGGCGCTTTGATATCAAAGGAATTTATAATGATGTTATAATAGTAGATGATTACGCCCATCATCCAACAGAAGTTGAAGCAACATTGAGATCTGCAAAATCTGGTTGGGATAGAAGAGTTATTGCAGTTTTTCAACCACATCTGTTTAGTCGAACAAGAGAATTTTTTAGAGAATTCGCTGATGCTCTTCAGGTTGCAAACATTGTAATAATAACTGATATCTATCCTGCTCGAGAAAAACCTATGCCAGGCGTTACATCAAAACTCATATATGACGAACTTGAAAATAAAAATAATAACTGTTATTTAGTTCCAGATATTGATGATTTAGCCGAAAGATTAGACCAAGTCATCCAACCTGGCGATATGTTGATTACTATGGGCGCTGGTAATATTTGGAGATACAATGAATCATATGTCAAACACATTCAATCATTGACCAATGGAGTGGAAAATTGTTGATTCATATGAATGAATTAAGATCAATTGTCAAGGGCTCTCTTCTTGAGAATGAGCCAATGTCAAAACATACCTCCTATGGGATTGGAGGACCCGCTTTTGCCTACATTACCCCAAAAGATAGAGACGATCTATATAATATATTAATATTTGCTACGAAATTTGACATTCCAGTTTATTTCATTGGATCTGGCTCAAACCTTTTGGTTTCAGATAATGGAATAAATGGCATTGTTCTTAGCCCTGCAAAATCACTAAAAATATTAGAAATAGAAAATAATTCAATCATCGCTGAATCTGGTGTCATGCTTGGTAAATTGGTCAAGGAATCCATAAAAAGAAATCTGACTGGTTTGGAAAGCCTTATTGGCGTACCTGGAACCCTTGGAGGAGCTTTAGTAATGAATGCTGGAGCATTTGGAGGAGAGATATCTAATTATTTAATTAGTGTGGATATAATGACCTCAAAAGGAGAATTAAAATCATATAAGTCAAAGGAAATTGATTTTTCCTATCGCTTTTCATCATTTAGAACAGATGAGTTCATATTACTAGCGAGATTTGAGTTAAAGTCCGAATCCCCTGAAATCATAAGTAAAAAAAGGCAACAGGCTAGTTCAGGACGAAAAACAAATCAGCCACTTAGATTTCGATCAGCAGGAAGTGTTTTTAAAAATCCAAAAAAGTATGCCGCTGGTTATTTAATTGATAAAGTTGGATTAAAGGGTAAACGAATAGGCGATGCTGAAATATCAACACACCATGCTAATTTTTTTATTAATCATGGCAATGCATCTGCATCAGATATAACAGAATTAATTCGTATAGCAAAAAAAGAGGTCTATGAAAAGTTCAATATTGAATTAGAACTTGAAATAAAAACAATTGGATTTGAAAAAAATCAGATCGAGGCCCATGGGTAAGAGTATTAATAAATATAAATTGAAGGTTGCAACCATTACTTTTCTATCTCTATCAGGATTATCCTCTATTATCGTTGCATCATTCTGGTGGGAAGGATTAAATGAAAGAGATACAATTGATATAATATTTTCTGAAACAGAAACCTTGAGACCCAAAACATATGAATCATTGATAAATGAAATCATTGAGGATAGCACAGAGAATAATAAAATAAATAAGATAACAAGATTAATTGAAGATCATCCTTATGTTAAAGCGGTACGTATAAGCAGGCACTACCCATCACAAATACGAATAGAGGTCATAGAGCGTGAACCAATTGCAATAGTTAATAAAGATCCAATGGTACTATTAGATAAAAATGGTTTTGTGTTACCTAATATTGGAAATCTAAATAAATACAATTTACCTATTATGAGTAATTTTAATTTAGATAATGAACTTTATCCTCCTGGTGAAAGAGCCTTATCGGTTAAAGTAATCGAATGCGTTTCATTGCTAGTTCAATTAAAAGATGAGTATGATGGACTTTACAATAATCTATCAGAAATAAAAATGTCATCCAGCAATGAAATAGAACTTATTCTAGCCGATGAAGGAACTCATATATATCTAGGCAATAAACAAATTAATTCAAAATTAAATATTCTAAAGGAATTTGAAAATGAACTAAGGCCAAATGACATATCTGGATTTAGTTATCTTGACATAAGGTATGAAAACCAGGTTATTGGAAAAAGGCGTCACTCATGAAGTCTAGAAGCAACGGACAAGAACAAAAGATAACCGTTGGACTAGACATCGGTTCATCAAATATAGTATGTGCAATAGGTTACGTAAATCCAAATACAAAGAATGTTAAACTACAAGGTATTTCCTCCAGACCTTCCAAGGGTATAAAAAAAGGTGTGATAATAAATAGAGACGAATTGATTGAAAATATTGAAGGTGTATTGTCCGAGGCAGAACTTATGGCAAATATCAAAGTCACCAATGTCATTTTATCTATAACAGGAGAACATATTCGATCTCTGAATACACAAGCGGCCATCCCTTTAAACAGGATGAATGGGTCATCTACTAATACATTGGATAGTGCAATAAATGATGGAGATATTTACCAGGTACTAGATCTTGCGCAAGCAGTTTCCCTTCCAGTTGATCGAGATATTTTACATACCCTCCCCCAAGAATACTTAGTTGATACCTTAGATGACATAAAAAATCCTATGGGAATGACAGGAAGAAGACTTGAAGGTCGTGTCCATTTAATCACTGCGGCAACAACGGCAATGTCAAATCTTGTAAACTGCGTTGAAGAACTAGGAATCACGGTGGATGGTTTGGTTTTTCAACCTCTAGCAGCAGCACTGTCTACCCTTCAGGATGATGAAATGGAATTAGGTGTAACTCTTGTAGAAATTGGCTCGAGCACAACAAATATTGCAGTTTACCATGCTGGTGCCATAAGGCATTCAGCAGTTATACCTATTGGTTCAGCCAGCATCACCAATGATATTGCAGTAATGCTCCAAGTAAGCATAAGTGAAGCTGAAGAAATTAAAATGAAGTATGCATCAGCAAAATCATCAATGTCTTCTTCAAAATTAGATATTCCCCTTAAATCAAAGGAGGGTCAACTACAGCGTTCAATTCCAGAACAAGAGGTTTCAAAATATGTAGAAGCAAGAATGCAGGAAATATTCCAGATGGTCATTCGTGAGATTGCAAGAGCTGACATCAAAGATCCACTTACGTATGGAATTGTTGTAACAGGAGGAGGAGCAGAATTAAGGAATATTATTTCCCTAGCAGAAAATTCAATGGGAGTTAAAGTAAGAAAAGGAAAACCCATAAAAATTGATGGGGCTCAAGATATTGCGGATAAGCCTCGTCATTCTACGGTGATGGGACTTCTACTATGGCCATTTTATGCAAATGATCATATAAGAATGCAAAAACCAAAGAATGAAAGTTTGAAATCAATAATAAAAAAAATTCGACATACCATCGAAGAAATGTTTTAACCAAACCAGAAAAAAAAGGAGATAATCATGCTGTTCGAGTTTGATAGTTTAAATGAACAAAAGGCCAAATTAAAGGTCGTAGGAGTTGGCGGCGCAGGCGGAAACGCAGTCACAAGGATGATAACATCTGGAATGCAGGGTGTTGATTTTATAGCAATCAATACCGATGCCCAGGACCTCGATAATAATCCTTCAGAACATAAAATCCAAGTTGGGAAGAATCTAACAAAAGGTCTTGGTGCAGGAGCAAATTCAAATGTTGGTAAGGAAGCAGTTGAGGCTGATAGAGAAGCAATAACAACACTCTTAGAGGGTGCTGACATGGTATTCATCACTGCAGGCATGGGGGGTGGTACTGGCACTGGAGCGGCACCAGTTATTTCACAAATATCAAGGGAATTAGGTGTGTTAACTGTTGGAATCGTTACACTTCCTTTTAGTTTTGAAGGACCTAAGAGAATGAATAGGGCCCTTGAAGGAATGGCAGAAATGAAAAAGGCATGTGACACTCTTATTGCCATACCAAACCAGAAATTAATGTCTATTGTTGATAAGTCTACCACTCTACCAGAAGCCTTTCAAATGGCAGATACAATATTACATCAAGCAGCCAAAGGAATATCTGATCTCATAAATGTGCAAGGAGTCATTAACCTAGATTTCGCTGATGTCGAGACTATTATGAAAAATATGGGTGAGGCAATAATGGGAACAGGAGTGGCATCAGGTGAAGAAAGAGCGGTTCTTGCAGCACAGCAAGCAATTTCTAGTCCTCTTCTTGATGATGCATCCATTAAAGGCGCACAAGGTGTTTTGGTCAATATCACTGGAGGAAGCGACCTAACTTTAATGGAAGCAAATGAAGCAACAAATATCATTTTTGAAGAGGCAGGCCCTTCAGCGAATATCATTTTTGGTGCAGTAATTGATCCTGAACTTGATGATGAGATAAGAGTTACTGTAATTGCAACTGGGTTTAATATACCAAAAGCAGTTGCAGATATAGATGAATTACACGGTAGGCCTGAAATGAGGACTATTGATACACCACCTACTCGTGACCTTCAAGAGCAAGTAAATAAACCTCTTCATGCACAAAAAGAAGGCTATGAAGATCAGAATCATGATCAGCAAGAAGAAATTGAAGAAAAAAAACCATTATTAACATTTGATGATACAAAGGATACTTCTGTTATTTATGGTAAGGATCTTCAAATTCCTGCTTTCATTAGAAGGCAACACGATTAATCAAACTGGTTGGTTAACAGATTAAAGCATGATAGGTTCAAGCGTCCTATTAATAATAGGGCGCTTGAATAACAAAAAAGCCCCTGATCAGGGGCTTTTATAAATAAAAATAAAATATTATTAGACCTTTACTCCCTTTGCTCTAAGGTCTTTAACAACTCTCGTAATCCCCTTTTTATCAATAACTCGCATTCCTCTAGTTGATATGCGAAGGGTTACATAACGATTTTCGTCGGGTAACCAAAATTTCTTTTTCTGAAGGTTTATATTAAACCTTCGCCTACTCTTATTGTTGGCATGGCTCACGTTGTTACCAAACATTGGTTTCTTACCAGTTACGTCACAGACTCTACTCATAGATATTTCTTTTTTATTGATTCATTTTGAAAAAAGCCTGCAAAGTTAATAATTCAATCCAATGCCAACAAATTTTATTTCAATTATTTCTTCAGTTCTTTATTTAATTAGATTTAATCTCCGATGTGAAAATTGGTAACATCCAAATAAAATATCCCATTATTCTCGCTCCAATGGCTGGAGTAACAGACTATCCATTCCGAATATTATGTAAAGAAATGGGTGCTGGCATAGTATACTCCGAATTTGTTTCTGCAGATGGAATCATCCGTGAAAATACAAAAACATTAAACCTAATACGTTTTGAAGAACCAGAGCGTCCTATTGGCATTCAGATATTTGGAAGTGATGCTGAAGTAATGAGTCAGGCAGCAAAATATGTTTATGAATCATTTAAACCAGACATTTTGGATATAAACTATGGTTGCCCCGTACCCAAGGTAACCAAAAAAGGCGGAGGATCAGCCGCTCTTCAAGATCTTTGTTTAATGGATGACATAACTGCTGCGGTTGTAGAGTCTGTACCTGAAATACCTGTGACAGTGAAAATGCGTGCGGGATGGAACAATGATTCTATTGTGATTCCAGAAGTCGGACAGCGATTGGAAAACATTGGCGTAAAGGCCATTACACTTCACCCAAGAACCACAAAACAACGCTATACAGGAGATGCAAATTGGACCTTTATTAAAGAATTAAAAAATTCATGCTCAATACCCGTCATTGGGAATGGTGATGTTAGAACTACAGATGATATGATCAGAATGTTTGAGGAAACCGGATGTGATGGTGTAATGATAGGTAGAGCAGCACAGGGAAATCCCTGGTTCTTTAAAAATGCCGTTGCAGCACTAAAAAACGAGCCACAACCACATCCACCCTCTTTAAATGACATTGCAATGACCTGCTCTAGACACTTTGACCTTTTATTAGAAAATAGAGGTGAAAAAACTGGTAGCAACATGATGAGAAAACACTTTTCAAATTATGTAAAAGGTTTTCCTGGTGCATCAAATTTTCGACAAAAGCTCGTGACCGCTCCAGACCTAGATTCAATGAGAGAGGCTCTTAACATGTTCATTGATGCATCAATGACCAGTAAAAATGAGGTTGCGTAGGTGTGTACCACTCTCCTCCTTGTCATCCGATGTAATGTCAGGTAATTTTTCACCCATTTTCATGACATTTTTTATAAATATTAGTTAATAATTATGAATAACAACCAAAAAGCAATTAACGAACCAGTCAGGTCTTATGAGCCTGGTTCAGATGACAGAAAAAATCTTCAGGCCAAATATGATCAAATGGCTAATGAGGTAATTGACATTCCACTAGTAATAGGTGGTAAAGAAGTAAGAACCAAAGACCAAGGAAAATGCGTCATGCCTCATAACCACCAACATGTCTTAGGAAATTTTCACATGGCAAGTGAGAAAGAAGTTCAACTTGCCATAGAGAATTCCATGGATGCCTGGAAATCATGGTCCACTGTCTCCTTGGAAGAGAGAACGAATATTTTTAGAAAAGCAGCAGAATTGCTTCAGGGACCTTGGAGAGACACCATAAACGCTGCAACCATGCTAAATCAAAGTAAAAATGCTTTTCAAGCCGAGATAGATGCAGCATGTGAGTTAATAGACTTTTTTAACTTTAATTGCCAATATGCTGAAGACATCCATAGAAATCAGCCTCTCATATCACCTGAGGGAGTTAAGAACTCATTGGAATACCGCCCTCTTGAAGGATTTGTTTTTGCCATCACACCATTCAATTTCACATCCATTGCTGCAAATCTACCCTGCGCCCCGGCTCTGATGGGTAATGTTGCATTGTGGAAGCCTGCCTCCAGCGCTGTTTTGCCATGTCATTACATAATGGAGATGCTAAAAGAGGCTGGCTTGCCTGATGGTGTCATCAATTTCCTTCCTGGATCTGGTTCACAGGTTGGAGATCCAGTTTTGACCAATCCAAATCTTGCTGGGATACATTTCACTGGCTCGACCCAAACCTTTCAACACATTTGGAAAACAATTGGAAAAAACATAGATGGATATAAGACATATCCTAGAATTGTAGGTGAAACCGGTGGTAAAGATTTCTGTCTGGCACATGAGTCTGTCAATATAAAGGAACTGGCAACTGCCATGATAAGAGGTGCTTTTGAGTTCCAAGGACAAAAATGCTCCGCAATGTCAAGGGCCTATATTCCAACATCGATTTGGAAAGAAGTTAAGGATGTGTATTTATCAGAATTAGAATCTGTTAAGGTTGGTACTCCGAGAGACTTTACTAATTTCATGAATGCAGTAATTGATAAGAGTTCCTTTGGTTCGATTGCTGAATATATCGATCATGCAAAAGCCTCTTCTGATGCAGAAATAATATCTGGAGGTTCATATGATGATACCTCTGGTTATTTCATTGATCCAACAACCATTGTTACCAGCGACCCTCACTTCAAGACCATGGAGGAGGAAATCTTTGGGCCTGTTCTAACTATATTTTTATATGAACCCTCCGATTGGGAAAAAACGATCGAACTTGTTGACTCAACATCACCATATGCACTAACGGGTTGTGTCATGGGTAGCAATGAAGTTGCAATCAAACAGGCAAAAGATGGCCTAACACATGCCGCAGGTAACTTTTACATAAATGATAAACCAACCGGAGCAGTAGTCGGTCAGCAACCTTTTGGTGGAAGTAGAGCATCTGGAACAAATGATAAGGCTGGTTCCGAATTAAATCTCCAACGTTGGATATCCATTAGAACTGTCAAAGAGACATTTGATACTCCTACAGATTACAGATATCCTTTCCTTCAAGAGGACTGATTGAATACACAGACAGCTATGATCGCAATGGGCGGAAACAGTATTTCACCAAAAAATGGTTCTGGTGAAATAGAGGAACAATTTGAAAGAACTCGACAAGCTCTTGATGGTATCGCACATTTCATAGATTTAGGATACAATCTATGCATAAACCATGGAAATGGACCCCAAGTTGGTAATGAGATAATGAGAATGGAACTAACGCAGGATTCTGTACCAACTCTACCTCTGGGAATATGCGTTGCAAGTACTCAGGGATCGATTGGCTATATGATTCAACAGTGTCTTCAAAATAAATTAAGAGAGATGGATATTGATAGAGAGGTTGTGACTCTTGTCTCACAGGTCATTGTAGATAAGAATGATGATTCATTCAAAAATCCGACAAAATATATTGGTAAGCGTTATACAAAAAAAGAAGCAGAGGAGATGACTTCCAAACACGGATGGGATTTGAAAGAACAAGAAAATGGTAAATTCCGTAGAGTTGTTCCCTCTCCCATGCCAGAATACATTATGCATGGAAAATCAATAAAAGCATTGGTAGATAGAGGTACCATCGTCATTGCCTCTGGTGGTGGTGGAATTCCTGTCCATAATAATGAACTAGGTCAACTGGATGGCTTGGATGCAGTCATTGACAAGGATTATTCTGCTGCAAAAATGGGACGCATCATCCGAGCCCAAGAACTTTGGATCATTACGGATGTCGAGTGCGTTTATGATAATTATGGAAATACAAATCAAAAGAGAATTGGCTCAATCACCAGAGAAGAAGCACAAGAGTTCCATGAAAAAGGTGTATTTCAAAAAGGAAGCATTGCTCCTAAAATAAAAGCAGCAATTCATTTTTTGAAACATCACGGTGATAGAGTAATCATAACCTCAATCCCTCACATTAAAGATGCATTAAATGGTAGTGCGGGTACAGAAATAAGGAATGAAGCATGAAGGTACATGAGTATCAAGGAAAAGAGTTGTTTCGTAAATATGGAATACCAACTCCAAATGGAATACCCGTTTTTAGTGTGGAAGAGGCACTAAAAGCCTATGATGAATTAACTACAGAAACAGTAGTAGTAAAAGCACAAATTCATGCAGGTGGGCGCGGGAAAGGTGGTGGTGTAAAATTGGCCCATAATAGACAAGAGGTTGAAACACTATCAAAAAACATGTTTGGTATGACATTGGTAACACATCAGACAGGTCCAAATGGAAAAGAGGTACAGCGCTTATTGATAGAGTCAGGTGCAGATATTGCCAAGGAATTTTATGCAGCCATTACCTTAGATAGAGGTAAGGAAATGGACGTATTCATGGTCTCGCTAGAAGGTGGTGTAGACATAGAAAAGGTTGCATCTGAGACACCTGATAAAATTGTTAAGACATGGATAGACCCTATGCTAGGCATGAGTTCATATCAGGCTCGAAAATTGGCCTTTGGTTTACATCTTAAAGGTAGTGCCTTTAAAGAAGCCTGCTCAATATTCATGAAGATGTATGAATGCTATAAGTCAACAGACGCATCGCTTGTAGAGATTAATCCTTTGATACTGACTAAGGATGATAAGGTCATTGCTCTAGATTCAAAATTTAATTTTGATGGAAATGCACTTTTCAGACAAAAAGAAATAGCAGCAATGCGAGACCTAAGTGAAGAAGACTCAATGGAGATTGAAGCTGACAATTACAATCTTAATTATATCAAGTTGGATGGTAATGTAGGTTGCATGGTCAATGGTGCTGGACTTGCAATGGCGACCATGGATATTATTAAAATTGCTGGAGGAGAGCCTGCAAATTTTTTAGATGTTGGTGGCACGGCCAGTGCAGAGACCGTGAAAAATGGATTTAGAATTATTTTATCAGATAAGAATGTAAGGGCAGTACTGATAAATATATTTGG
>CAYZJY010000038.1:0-17255 GCA_964478995.1 uncultured bacterium | reverse complement strand
TAGAAGATGAGATACCAAACATTCCAAAAGAGTTTACCCTTTATCAGAATTATCCCAACCCTTTTAATCCAGTGACAAACATAGCATATGATCTCCCAAGAGACACAAATGTCAAGGTCACTGTCTTTGACATGATGGGGAGACTGGTCAAGACATTGATCGATGGTCAACAGACCGCTGGCCATGGAGTGGTCCAATGGGATGGAACCAATAGTGATGGTCAGGCAGTTGGTACGGGATCATATATCTACATGTTGGAATCAGGACAGGTCAAAAGGACACAAAAAATGATATTGATCAAGTGATCTTCAAGACTCGTACGTATATTATTATGTAGCCATGAGGATTTTTTAAATTAAGTTAAAGGAGTTTGCACATGAATGCTAAGTTAGGTACCAAGAGAATAATGGATCTGATCATGCCCATGATGGCCATGGCATTGTTCCTATCATCATCACATGGACAATATGATGAACAAGGATTCCAAGAGATGAAAGAAAAGATCATGGGGAGCATGGCACATGGTCCATTTATCATGGGACAGGCCCCCCATCATCCGATCAATAGGACCTCCAGAGACCCAGAAGACCTTATCGGGGATTGGAATGCTGAATACATGTCCATGAATATGATCATTACATCAGGGACAGACCAAAGTGTACCCAATTACATGCAGCGCATAGGTGCCGAGCCTGCCTCTGGCAGCATTGATGTGTCAGGTGAGGTCAGTGGTCAAATGAATTACATGATGGCAATGGCTGATTCCGGTGCAACCATGGTCATGTTAGGAAATAACCCCATGATGGGAGGTTATTATGGGAATCAAGATGATATCGTCCTACCAAATTTGCAATTACTATACATGCATGAAGAGGGTGACGGGGAAATTTTCATGTTCATGTCAACGGATACTCTAGCAGGTGATTCCATACAACATTTTTGGGGTTCAGAAAATGCATCTGAACATATCACATTAGATTCCATAACCGGAGGGGTGAACATAGATGATCTAAGTTTATTCGCCATTGACGACGAAGGCTTGGACTCGACGAATACTGTGTTGATCGCGGGTTCATTGGTCCCTGAGTCCATGGATATTGTTGCCGGAGAACCATTTGTATTTTCCTTGGCTCAAGAAGGTGGAGATGGTGGGGTTTTTGTAATGAGATTTCTTGAGGATGGGACAGGACTTCAGATGGAAGAAAATTATGATTATGATTACTGGGACAATTATGATTCTCTATTGATAGAGATAGACACTTTGGAGTTTGATTGGTTTGCAAATGACGACTCTGTCACGATCATCTCCATGGACTACGATGACTATTACGAGGAATCTTATTTGGATACCATGACCCTTGGATATTCTGTTGTAGGAGATACTCTTCACATGGGAGAGTCCTTTGATCCTTGTATGGATGATTACTACTACTATGGGGACTGTGATGAATATTATGAAGAGGTTTCCATGGGATTGATGATCGATGACATCCAGTCCATTCTATCTGAAGAATCATATGTGTTCAGCAGGATGAACTCCCTTGGTATCGATCAGGACCATGTCTTGCCAACTGTCATGTCCTTGGGTCAGAACTATCCCAACCCTTTCAATCCGGTCACAACATTGACCTATGAACTCTCAGAGGACGCGTTGGTGTCCATGTCCGTTCATGATGTGAGTGGAAGATTGGTGAAGGATCTTGTCCATGGATACCAAACTGCGGGCCATGGGACAATAAAATGGGATGCTACCAACAATTCAGGTCAGTCGGTCTCAGCAGGTGTCTATTTATATAAGATCCAGATAGGTGAAATGATACAGACCAAAAAGATGGTCTTATTAAAATAAAGACCCATCCAAAATTGGCAAAAGACCCCGCATTCGCGGGGTTTTTTGTTTGTGTCATGGTAGGTAGATTCCCATCTAATAATTCAAACTAAAATAAAATTAGCATATAATGCGTAAATGGTTTAAGAAAAATGAAAACGCTCTAATAAAACTTGGTGCAATACTTTTTGTTTTAAATTTCATAAGCTTATTCCCTATAGAGGATAATATTCTACCGATTATGATAATCATTTGGTTGTTTTACTCTATATACAAACAGGGAGGATTATTTAAGGAATGATCATGGCATCAAGCATACCCATCACACACATGTATACCGATGAAAGTGGACACACTAGGTTCCAGAAAAAGTTGCTCCCGTTAGAACCAAAGACAGGTCTGGGTTCTGTGGGGCTATTCTCGAGTCTATTCGTAAACCAGATCCTTGATGATAACTCTGGGGATATAAAAATGCAGTTTGCAGTGACACCTGTTCCCGACCAGAGTGATGGAGAGGGACCCAAATTGGCGCATACTGCCCCAAGAAGGCAGTTAGTGATAACATTGGATGGATACCTTGAATTCAAAAGTTGTGATGTTGACATCATGGATCAAGAACATCAGACCATTATCACCAAAGGACAGATACTTCTCGCTGATGATCTGGAAGGAGCTGGGCATGTATGGAGTTTCTTGAAAGATGAGAATGGAGAGATGCATCCATGGGTAAGATGCTACATGCATTTGGGTGAGGAGTACGATCATTTCATTTCCAGACTCAAAGGATAGATCAGTGGATAGATTAGAGTTGACACCATCAGAGTCATGTCTTCTTTTGGATATTGAAAAGAAGGATGGAAAGAGTTTGATGAAATACAGTCTGGTCAATTTACTCTATAAAAGGACCTTGAGTTCAGAGGTCAGAGAGGTCACAGAGGGTACTGTATTCAAGAAGGTAGTTAAAAAGACCTATATATCAAAGGGAGAGCATTTTAATGATCAGAATTTGAAGCCCCACGAGAAGATATTTTGCTCAGTGATGGGCGAGCAGAATGAGGTAGAGCTTGTTGAACTCATCCAAAAGATCTTTGAACAATATGACTATAATGATTATCATGAACTATTATTGGACATGCAGTCTCAGTCTGGCCTCTTGAATATCACTGAAGAGAGGAAGTTCTTCAATATTTTTTCCAAGAAGAATAAAGAACTGACAGATAAGGGAATTGAGGTACAGACCAAGATAAAAGAAATATTATCCATGGGAAAAAATAACCTTTCTGATTGGGTGGTCAATGATCCTCCTCGCGCGAAGGCCTTCATGGCAGCATGTGGTGCCAATCTAATGCTCATGGATGGGCATGGCATTAACCGGCTAAAGACCTTTGAGGAAGACCTAAAAGACATAGATAAACAAAAACATGAAGATAGCGGTTTTCTTTACTGGGGTGATGACCATGGAGATAACCTCAAAGATGTGGATGCGGAGGGCATGGGTAGCCTGGATGCGGTTTCGACCGATTTTAATAGTATCAGTGCCTTTGATTCATTTGATGGTGTAGACGCCGGTTTTGATAGTGCATCCGGGGGAGACAGCAGTGGCTGCGGAGGCTGTAGTGGTTGTGGCGGCTGTGGTGGCGGATAATCATGTAAATGATTATGCCCAAGATCCCGTTTGGTTGAGGATCAATGGGCTCCTTTTCGATGATAACAGTCATTCATTGACCTTTTCAAAGCGGCTTGCCCGAGAGAATGGATGGGCACACTGGTTTGCCTTGGATGTAATCGATGAATACAAGCGATTTCTTTACCTGATGAGTGTTGCTGGCCATCCGGTCACTCCTTCCATCGAGGTGGATCAGGCATGGCATTTACATCTAATATATACTCGCCACTATTGGGAAGAGTTTGCACGGCACATGCCCTTTGAACCTCACCATGGACCAACCAAGGGAGGTATCAAGGAAAGTGATAAGTTCAATGATTGGTATTCCCAGACCTTAGAGAGTTACAAGATAATCTTTGGGATGGATCCACCAGTCAATATCTGGCCCGATCCAAGCGTTCGATTTCGCGATGGACAGTCTTGGCAGTGGGTAGATACGTCTCAGTATTTACTTCTACACCAATCCGCAGGATATGTGATGATATTGATCGGTGCATTGGTCTTCATTGCCCTTCTCTGGTTTGGTTCATTGTCATGAATGAAATACCATCTAGCATTGATACCCTCATTGTAGGGGCAGGCATTTCTGGTCTGGCCTGTGCTTTGGAGTGTCAGAAAAATGATAAACAATTCCTACTGGTAGAAGAGACAGAGAGGGTAGGAGGCAAGGTTGGATCCATGAAAGAGGATGGTTTTATTTTTGACCTTGGTTTTCAGGTATACAACACAGCGTATGAGGCCACAAACTCCTTATTGAACTTGGAGAAGATAGATCTCAATCATTTTAGACCTGGAGCGATGGTCCATGACGGAAATTCATTTCAGATGATCGCTGACCCACTTAGAGATCTTGGTCAAGCCTTTGGAACATTGTTCTCAGATATTTCAACCATCGGTGACAAGTTGGAGGTTCTAAAACTAAAGAATTCCCTACGAGGCTATAGAATAGAACTCGATAATGAGGCAGACAAGAGCACCAATGAATTTCTTCTGGATCAAGGATTCTCGGAGAGAATGATCGAGATGTTTTTCAGACCATTTTTCTCAGGGATATTCCTTGAAAACAAACTTGAGACCTCATCAAAATTCTTTAAATATGTATTCTCAATGTTCAACACCGGTCTAGCATCATTGCCAGAAAGAGGCATGCAGGCAATCCCTGATGATCTTTTGGAAAAAATAGACAAACAAAACGTTTTTCTTGGAAAAAAGGTGGTCGGGTTGGAAGGTCAAAACGACATCCTATTTGATGATGGGCATTCTTTAAAAGTAGAAAAATTGGTTCTTACTGGAGGTAGCACTGATCTGACTACAAGATCCATTCATGAATACAATGATGTAAAGACCTTGTATTTTTCTTCAAAGTTTGAGCCAGAAAATGGGGAATACATTCATCTCTATCCTTGTGATGATCTCATGAATAACATTGCGATACCAACATGTGTCTCAGGGTCGTACTCGGAAAGTGGAGACCATTTGATATCCGTGACCATTATTGAGAATGATCTACCTGAAATAGACCTTATCAATAATGTACAGAAAAGATTGAGAACGTACTATGGTGGAGGAGAGAGTGACTATCAATTTTTGAAATATATTGAAATTAAAGAAGGAACCCTTTGCCAGAGAGTTGGTCACTTCGATAAACCAAAACATGAACAGGATAACATATTCATCATAGGGGAACAAGGGACCAATGGGAGTATCGAAGGAGCAGTTCTTTCAGGATTAAATGTTGCCAACTTTATTTGAGTTATCTCAATTTATAGCGAGATTAAGGTAGAGATTTTATATCATTCAGGAGTCTAAGATGAGAATATCGTTATATATTTTTCTTGTAATGAGTTCGATCCTTATCTGCCAGCCAAGGAACACTCAATTCGCTGGAGGACCACATGGCATGGAGCAAGCGTTAGGGGTGAAGTGTATCTCTGACCAAGAACGTGCATTTGTAATGGAAAATAGGATCGATGTAGATCATCAGTCCATGCGTGACACTGTTTTATTCCAAGACCCAATAGGTAATGGTGGCATGATGAACTTAAATGATAGTGTCAAGCATCATATTTGGAATTATGTAGATCAAAATAATCAAGTTGGATGGATACTTGATTACAATTGTTACTATGTGACCTACGATGGCCACCAGGGCACTGATATTACAATAGGTGGATTTTATTACATGGATGAGATGATGACACCCGTTATCGCAGCTGCACCTGGAATTGTTACCTATAGCCATGATGGGGAGTTTGATAGACAGGTCGCATGGGTTAATGGTGCTGTTGCGAATGGAGTTATCATTTCGCATTCTGATGGAACATCGGCATGGTACTGGCACTTTAAGAAAAATACCGTTGCCGTTGATGTAGGAGATAGTGTAGAAATAGGAGATACGCTTGGTTTTGTTGGTAGTTCAGGATATTCCAGTGGAGCACATTTACATTTTGAGGTGGAAGGCTCAGGTGGTTTTCATAAAGATCCATGGGAAGGACAGTGTGGCGATGGACCTAGTCGCTGGGTAGATCAACTACCATTTGTGGGAGATACTAGTGCATATGAATCGGCTCTATTGAGCTATCTCACAACCTCCTATCCAATAAATGGTAATGGGGACACCCTCGGTTATGTGGTCAGTGAGAATCTTCCAGACATGCAGCACATCAACCGTGGAGGAGACTATTTGTCTGCCGTTTGGATTAGAAACCTTTTTAGTACTGATACATTAAGAAGGAAATTTTATAGAGATGGAGAATTAGTTGACGAAACCTATTGGGTACCTGGAAATTCAGTCTACTGGTTGGCTGGCATAGAGTATTATACTGCATCCTTTTGGTATTTCTGGGGAACCTGGGGCACTGATGATGGCGCTCTTGGAAATTGGACAGAGCAATTCTTGATCAATAGCAAACTTGTAGGTGAAAAAAGTTATGTCTGTGATGACATCCCAAATCAATCCCCTGAGGTTGACTTCCAACAGATAAGCGTGGAATTAGGTCAGACCATAACTGGAGAGTTCTCTGCTAGTGATGATGGTGACCCATTCTGGTTTAATCTTGAAAGCGAACCAAATAATGGTGGTAATATCGAACTTTATGGAGGGAGAAAAAGAAAATTTCAATATACTGCACCAAATAACTTTATAGGATATGATGTCATTGGTGTCTCAGCCACAGATGACATGGCTCAAAGAGGTGGCATGACATTCATTATATTTGATGTATCTGGATCTGGGCTTACAAATTTGACAGTTGAACCATCCTTTGTTTTACCGCAAGACAGTGTCATGATCAGTGCCGATATGTTAGGTGAATCTGACAGTTCTCTAGTTACAGCACATATAATGGATAATATTAGCGGTGATGTGGCCTACCAAGAAATGGAATACAATGGTAATGTTTGGTCCGTAGGCTGGGTGCCAGAGACTGAATCATTCTTTAGTGTGAGCATCGAGTTTGTGAATGTTGACGAAAATGATACTACCATGTATGAGGATATTGGAAATTTTACAAGCGTCGGGCCAGTGAGTGTATCCATGGTAAATGACATGACCGGCTCCTTAGGTGATGTATTGATCACGGAATTCATTGTGTCAAACCAAAGCACAGATCAAGTGGTACCAGATGTTACCGTATCCTTTGAGGCTGAGAGCATGGCCTGTCTTGATGCTCTTTCGATGGACCCCTTTTACATGGGTGACATTGAGGCTGGTAATTCCGTTGGGTCTGGTGGATACTTTTTTGCAGCATCCATCAGTGATGATTGCAATGAGGACTCAATTATTATCAATGTGGATATTTCCTCAGGTGAAGATGAATATTGGGAGGATGAATTCTGGATCGAGATCGATGCACTTGGAATTGATGAAGAAAATCTCCCGGTGACATACTCACTCAGCGATGCCTTCCCAAATCCCTTTAATCCTAGTACGAAGATCCAATATGGGGTTCCTAAAAAAGATCTTGTTTCGATTGTCATTCATGATGTTGTTGGTAGGCATGTGAAGACCCTGGTCTCAACTGAAAAGAACCCAGGTTTTCATGAAATTCAGTGGGATGCGACCAATGACCGAGGTGAAATGGTCTCTGCTGGAATGTATTTCTATGTAATTCGATCGGGTGGATTCATTGAAGCTAAAAAAATGATCCTTCTAAAATAATAACCATGGAAAGAAAACTCACAACCATCTTTGCATCAGATGTAGTAGGATTTAGTAAGATGATGGGAGAGGATGAGGTCAAGACCCTTAAGATCCTAAATGAGCGGAGGGCGGTCATTGATGAGATCATCAATGACAATGATGGTATCATATTTGGCAGCGCTGGTGATAGTGTCATTGCTGAATTCTCAAGTCCCATCAAAGCATCTGAAGCTGCCATAGCAATCCAATCCAAGATGAAGACCATGAATCAAGGTCAGCCTGATGCCGACCAGATGACATTCAGAGTTGGCATCAATATTGGGGATGTCATGGTCTCGGATGACAACCTCTTTGGAGATGCAGTTAATATTGCAGCACGCTTGGAGGCTGCGGCAAAACCATCTGGGATCTGCGTATCACAGACACTATTTGACATGATCAACCGTAAGATAATGGCCTCATTTGAGGATGCAGGCGAATTAGAACTCAAGAACATAGAGTTCCCGATCAAGGCCTTTCATGTCCTTGATAATAAGGGGACACCACGTTTCAATCAGGATTCAGAGACCATTGAGACAGTAGTAAAGGATGCAGAACCTGGCTCCGTGGCGGTCATGTTCTTTAAAAATCTAAGCAATGATGAGGAGCAGGAATATTTTTGTGAAGGTTTTTCTGAGGACCTCCTGTCCATGCTTTCCCGGTATAATAAATTGGTCGTTATATCGAGTCATGCGAGTTTTGCTTACAGAGAAAAATCAAAAACATATAAAGAGATCGGCAAGGAATTAGGTGTAAGATATGTCATCCATGGAAGTGTGAGAAAACTTGGTTCTAGGATGCGTATCAATGCAAATCTGGTGGCAACTGAGAGTGAGAAATCGATCTGGTCCAATAATTTTGATCTATTGGTTGATGAGGTCTTTGATGTTCAGGATAAGATAGCCGAAGAGATCGTTTCCACCATCGTTGGTCGTGTTGAGGCAGACTCTCTAAATAATATTAAAACTAAAAGGCCTGAGAACATGGACTCTTATGATCTGGTGCTTCAAGGACTCGAGTATGCGAAGAAAGGCAATGTCATCAAGGATAACACAGAGAGGGCAGTGGAACTTTTTGAAAAGGCAATTGAGGCAGAGCCTTCATATGCTCGTGCCCATGCCTGGAGGGCATGTACTCTTAGCAACCTAGCAGATTGGGAAGATGATCCAGACCCCAAGTTATTTGAAAGTGCGATAGAGTCTGCTAAACTAGCTCTGGAATTAGACCCCAATGAGCCAGAGGTACATCGGATAATGGGAGCGCTCAAACTATGGTTTGAAAGAGACCATGACATGGCAAAATATCATTTTGAAAAAGCTAGGGAATTATGCCCGAGTGATGTATTCATCATCTCGAGATATGCTATAATGCTTATATACTTTGGAGAATTTGAGAAGGCTCTGGCTGAACTTGAGCGTGCAAAACGACTTGACCCATTCTCTCATGACCTATTGTTTGGCCCGGAGGCCATTTGCCAATATTGGTTAGATGATCATGAAAAAGCATTGCAAACCTTCAAGAAGGTCAAGGTGAAGAAAAACTATCTTTTTTACATCGCATTATCCTATCAAAAGAAAGGTGATGGATCTATGGCATCTGAAAAATTGAAAGAGGCATGTGCCATGACTGGGATGGATATTGATTCATTCCTTGCCTCGCAACCATTCAATGACCAAGACATGATCTCTTCCTTAAAGGGTGAATTGGAGAGCATTCCATCTAATTAGTTTACTTATTTGTTAAGTTTGACAATTGCAACATCCTCACTAGATTTGCCTATGATTAAAAAATCGATACTTATTATGGCACTTTCAGTTACTGCTTTGCATGCAGGATTGAAGGTCCCCGCATCTGACCTTGTATTCAAAGATCGATTGTGGTTCTATAAAGAATCCAATGTCCCTTTCACAGGTGTTGCTTTTGCGATCTCAAAGGAGACTGGTACCATCATACAGCAAGCGAATTACATTGATGGACTTGCTTGGGGAAAATATTATGAATGGTGGCCCAATGGTTCAAAGAAAGTTAATGGTACCTATAGATTTGGTCTAATGTATGGACGTTGGAAGTTCTTTTATGAGAATGGAAAGATACTCTGTGCAGGGAGTTACATGAATGGGAAAGGGCATGGGTCTACAGAACTCATTAGTGCTATCCCAAAGGAAGGAATTAGTGGATTATGGACCTACTGGGATAAAGATGGTAGAAAGGTTGAGGAAGGTTATTATAGCAAAAATGGTACAGAGAAGGGAAACTGGGCATTCTGGGATAGGGATGGGAAAAAACGTCTTGGTAAGAAGATCGATTACAAGACCTTTAGAAATATTAGTGCCTATAAACATTTAGATGGGATCTTTCTTGTTACAGGACCGATCGATGGACTTACAACTGCTTATACTCAAGCGCATGGTGTGGTCAGAGGAGGGAGACTAGATGGCCCCTGGACCTATTGGGATAATGATGGTCTATTGTCAGCGAAAAAACACTATGACAAGGGAAAACCGTGGGGCCAATACACAACCTACCATCGATCAGGTCATAAACTTACTGATGGTGTTGTGAGAGGTTTGGATGATTATGGAAATTTGATCAAGGATGGTAAATGGCTATTTTGGGATGATAATGGTTTGTTAAAGGAAGAGGTTCACTTCAACGAAGGAAAGAGAGAAGGGCTTACAACCTATTTTTCAATGACTGGAAATGAGAGCGCAAAAATCATTTATAGGGATGACATTGCATGGAGCGGTGAATGGACCACATGGTATCCTGATGGTACTAAAATGGAATCAGGAACATACGAAGAAGGTGAGAAGCAAAGTCCATGGTCAGCATGGTTCCAGAATGGACAGAAGAAATATGTGATGCACTACCACAATAGTCTAAAGCATGGTCTTTACACTGAATGGAATAGAGATGGCCGCTTGACCAAGGACATAGAGTACGACATGGGAGAGCCTATATCTGAATATTTGGTAGAATATGATGGAGAGGGATATGTTGAGATCAATCGCCGGAATGGACAATTATCAGGCTCATGGATAAAATGGTATTCTAATGGTAAGAAAAGCGAAGAGGGTGTATATAAGTATGGGAAAAAGGGTGGACTATGGACAGGATGGCACCAAAATGGTGAAAAGAGATACCATGGTAAATACATTGATGGCAAGCCGCATGCCCTTTACACTGAATTAGATGACAAAGGTCGTTTGACTAAAAGCATAGAATATGATCATGGAGATATTTTAGCGGAATATCACATACAACGTGATGGAAGCGGGACCACTGAGTATCATAAGAAAAATGGTGTGCTAGAAGGTAAGTGGACGCGATGGTATGCGAATGGTAACAAGGCAGAAGAGGGCACCTACAAGGATGGCAAACGTAGTGGAAAATGGAGTGGATGGTATCGGTCCAACAAAAAGAATTTCAGTTGCGTTTATGACAATGGAAAACGTGCGGGAAACTATGTTGAATGGAACTCAAAGGGAAAGAAGGTAAAGGAGATCTATTATAGCGAAGGTAAACGAATCAAAGAATATCTCGTTATAAAAGATGGAAGCGGTTTCATGGAGATCAATAAGATGTACGGCAAATTGGATGGATCATGGGCAAGATGGTATGCAGATGGTTTAAAAGAGGAAGAGGGCTCATATAAAAAGGGAACCAAGGTGGGCACTTGGTCTCGATATGGAATGAATGGAGTTGTCATCGAGGAATGGAATTTTGATAACAAAGGCAGAAACCTATACGAGATAACCTACTATGATAATGGAACGGTCAAGGAGTACCGAGATTATTTTTCAAAGACTGTCCAGGAGTATAACGCAGATGGTTCACTGAAAGGTGATAAAATCCCATTCAATTGATCCTTTTTTTTTAGTTTATTAAATAGTCTGTTCTAAATTTGCTCGGGCGATTTTACCTTATTATTAATAGTTCCACTTATTAGGCACGTATTTGAGACAAGAAAGATCATTTATAATATCCATCATTTTTCTTTTGATGATTTGCGGTCTTTACTCTAATTCCGATAGTCGTTATATCTCAGGCACAGTATCGGATGCACGTTCCAATCCCTTATACGGTGCGAATGTAGTTCTACAAAATACATACCAGGGGTCAACCACCGACTCACTTGGATTTTACAAGATCGAAGGACTTGATGTTGGGAAATACACAATAATGGTCAGTTACATTGGGTACAGATCTCAAAAGATCGACATTTATATTTCTGAATTTGATGCAGAGGATGAAAGTGATACTGAGAGTAGTTTTTCTTCCAAATTTCAATTATATGAAGATGATGAAGACCTAGATGAAAATATTCTCAAAGCATCATTTCACGATAATGTGAATTTTTCATTAGAATTAGATGCTCTGGAGACAGATCAGATAGTTGTGTCTGCGAGTAAAAAAAAGGAAAAGGTGATTGATGCTCCGATCACAATTGCAGCGGTATCAAATCAGAGCATAAGGCGTAACATCAGTAGTGACATTGGAAACGTACTTAAGACAGTGCGTGGGGTTGAGGTTTATCAAGCAGGTCTAGGGAGAACAGCGATCAATGTTCGAGGATTCATGTCTGCCTTTAATGGGAGGTTCGTTTCTTTGGTTGATGGCGCAAATTACATGGAGCCAACCTTTTTCATCGGTTATGGAAACTCATACCCATTCATCAGTGAGGATATTGAAAGGGCTGAGGTAGTATTTGGACCAAGTTCTGCTCTTTATGGTCCCAATGCGCACAATGGTCTACTAAACATAATTACAAAACATATTAAAGATTCAAATGGTGGCATGATGGCCTTTACCGCTGGGTCAAGTCAGTTATCGGCCCAAAGATTTAGATATGCAAAGACAATTGGTAATTATGGATTCAAGGTTTCTGGTGAGGTCACCAGTAACTATGATTGGTCATATCCCAGAAATTTTGGACAGGATTATGACATGAATGGTATCATCACCCCCCAAGACGATCATGAGGATGCGATCATTTGGAGTGCATCAGGAAACCTGCCAACTGCTTGGAACGATCTTAATCAAGATGGTGTCTGGAATCATACTGAGCAAAGGATGGTCATGAACACCAAATTTGAAAGGCAGATGGTAAGGAGAAAGTCTAACATGGCCTTCTACTATGAGCCAAATAGAGGTCTTGAGATAGCAGGGGGAGCAGAATATTATTTCAACCATTCCTATTTGCCATTTGATGCGGGGCTAAACTTCATTGATTACAATACATCATCTGTCTGGTTGAAGGTCACATCCGATAGATACTATGCAAGGCTCCATTATCTGAATACCAAGGGTGAGCAATATTGGAATTCAGATGCCGTCTACTATACAATGCTCCGTGACAATAGTGATATTTACGATGCTGTTTCAAAGAACATGAAACAAGATTTTTTGACAAATAATGTATTAAGAGGCGATACGCAGTTCAATCATAACATCTCAAGAACAAGTGACATCATAGCAGGAGTCGATTTCTCACTTTATAGACCAGAATCAAATAGACTTTTTCTCAATGATAGAGGCCCTGATTCAAGACCTTTTTGGTGGGCCAACCCAGACTCCATAATTGGAGATGAGATAAAGATAAATGAGATCGGAGCCTACATCCAGTATTCGACCGATCTGCCATACGACCTTAAACTTGTCACCGCATCTCGAATCGATAAGCACACCTATTTTGATTACAACTATAGTCCTCGTCTAGCGATACAGTGGAATGGTCTAAAAGGCGGAAACATTCGTTTTACCATGAATAGAGCCTTCCAGACCCCTTCGATCTTTAATCTACATCTTCTCCAATACTATAATGCGAATCAGAGCAATGCATTCATACCGCTATATTATGATAGGATCTCAATGTCATGGAAGGTCATCAATTTCTTCGATCCACAATATGCGGACAAGGTAAGAGCAGGCCTCATTGATCTGAATACTGTATATTGGTCACCGCTCAATACGGTTTTCATGGGCAACAAAGATGGATTCAAGATCAATGAGACCATTGAGGTGCCACCACTGAGGCCAGAGATCGTTGACAGTTATGAGATAGGACTCAAGAAACTTATAGATCAGAGGCTCTTTCTTGATGTATCTGCCTTTTACTCGAAATATAAGAATTTCATAACTCCATTGAGGATGGTGCATAGTTTTTATCCAAATGATGCACCGTTTCAAAGCCAATGGGTCACGCATGAAGGTACTGATCACATAGATAATTATCTTGATAGGATCCAAGCCGTCTATTCCTACACATCTACGGGCCTGACCAAAGTATATGGCTTTGATCTACTGGCAAAGTATGCGATCGATGATCTTGAATTTTCTCTAAGCATGTCATACTATGGTAATGTTCTATTTGATGACGAGCACGATAACGAGATGCCATCTTTGGCAGAGTGGGAACAACAAAATTTTGATAATGATACATTAAATTACTTCTTGAACAACCTAGTGAAGGCAATCAGCCCCAAGGAAAACTCTCTTGCTTTTAATGCACCATCGACCAAGGGATTCTTAGCGATTGGAAAAAACAATTTTTTCCTTGAAGACCTATTTGTCAAGTTGAGTCTGACCTACGCCTCAAAATTTGATTTTGTAAGTGGATACCATGTCAGTACTGATGACCGCGACATGATCAGTCTATCTCCGAATCAGTTCTACGATAATCCTGGTGCAATTGGTGGCAATCTTCTAGTTGACATGACCCTATCTTACAGTTTCAAAGACTATGTCATCAGGGTCGCACTGAATAATCTGACAGATAAAGATGGACCTAGATTGGTAAGTACCCCGCCACTGCGTAGAAATTTTCAGACTGAATTCGTATATGAGTTTTGACCATGAAAAATAATTTAAAGATAATATTGATAATGCTCACCATTTTCGCTTGTGTGGAAGATTATGATATCGATCCCCATGTAGACATCCAATATGATCCATACGGAAATCTTGGTTTTGAGGATGGCATCATTCATTGGAATGGGTATGCAAATACGTATTCAAGTATCTCCATTGACTCCGATCGCTTTGAAGGTCTAAACTCACTGAAGTTGTCAATCAGTGTGGACACTTTATCATTTGAAGGTTCATCAGGATCTGTTTTTGCAGAAATATCAAAGTCATTGGATGTTATTCAAGGTGATACGATATCGGTGAGTTTTCAGTTACGGTCTAGTTTTAATGACCAAATTGAAGGTGTCGGTCTATTTAACACTAGAGTATTCCACGATCTCAATGGCCAAGTGATCGAAGAGGAGCAAGATACCATAAACGAAATCTCAACCCAGTGGCAAATGGTAAATGTGAAATACCCAGTTCCCCAAGATGCAGTTAGTTTGGTTTTTGGTGTTAGGATAGCGGGTGTGCATGAGGCCGTACACGCTCTTGTCGATGATTTTACAATCAGCATTGAACCCTTGTTCAATCAAGTGCCTTCAGAATTTTCACTACTTTCCCCAGCAGATGGCTCATCATTGCCATCAGATGAGCAGATAGAACTCAGCTGGGGTATAGCGAATGACCCTGACGGAGATGGAGTGGTATATGATCTTCAAATTTGGACAGATGCGGTTGTTGAAAATTATTTGGTTAATGGTGGTTTAGATGAGGTTGTCACTCATTGGCTTGGCGATGAGATACCCTCAGATTGGGATTTTTGGCCTTACTACTACCACAATGTTTTTTCCTACCCACAACTTGGCGATAGTGTTTACAATGCGGGCTATGTACATGGTGGAGCACATTCAATGTTGATAACGGGGGACTTTACAGGACAGTCAAATAAGACCATACTCTACCAAGGCTTTTCTGCTGACTACATCCCACCCGGTACAAGGGTCACTTTCAGTGGGTACATGCTCAACCCATCGATAGACCCGATTAGGAACAATAATCAAGGGTATATTAGCATTGATCAGTTTGCAAGTGGCGGAAGTGCGCTCAATAATTCAACGTGGATCCTGAATCACACATCAGAGAGCATAACAAGCGGTCACTCACTGGATGAATGGCATTATTTTGAAGTATCATCAACAACAGAGGAAAACACCAATTATTTGCAGATACGTATCAATTATGAGCAGTTCAATGATGACTCAGGCACGGTCTTCATTGATGACGTAACAATCAATACCAATAACACCCGGCTGATATTGCTCGAGTCCGAAGACATTGATACAACAAATATTTCGGTAGATAGAACAGTCTTTACAGATCCATATGATTTTAATACTAGAGAATCCCTCATTTACTATTGGGACATAAAAGCAAATGATGATTTTTCGAACTCTACATCGCAAAATGGACCCTTTAGATTGAACCTAGACCAATGAGAATGAGTAGACCCATGAAAAACATGTTATTTTTAATTATCTTTTCAATTACTACCCTGCTGGCTGATGAAATAGACTTCAACCATGATGGTTGGGCCAGAGAGTGCTATCTTTATAAGCCTTCTTGCATTCCTGATATTGTTCCAGATGATTTTGAAGTGCCATTGGTGATAATGCTCCACGGACTCGGAGGGACTGGTACAGATTATTATGCGATCTCACCTTTGGCAGAGGACAGTTGTTTTATTGCCGCATTCCCTTCCGGACTATTCAATACATGGAATGTGGGACCAGAGGCTCCTTATGGTCACGAGATAGATGATAACAGTTACTTTGAGGCATTGATCGATACCATATACAATAACTACCCAATTGATACAAATAGAATATATGCCACGGGTCATTCGATGGGCGGAGGAATGACAAACCACCTAGCCTGCACTAGTACAAAATATACTGCCTTAGCCTCATCTGGTGGATTTCTAACTACTGCGTATACTGTTGGTACTGACTATTGGGATCTATGTGATTTCCAAACTAACGTGTACACAATACCTACAATGCATACCCACGGCATACCAGATGAAACTGTTCCTGTGCAGTGGGGACAAATGGCTGCAATTGCAGCTGCAACTAGAAATGTTTGTAAAGACCCTCTAGATATTTGGTTAGGCTACGACTGGGATGCATTACCTGAGCCATCAATTGATTCAGACCCATCACTAATGGATGATTTCGTAAATGAGTTTTGGGCTACCGCTGATACCCTTCAATATGATGGAACTATACAACGTTACCAATGGAGTCATGGCTGTCATACTGAACCAAACACGGAAGTGATCCTATTACCTGCAGAGGGGCATGCCTGGCATCAGACTTGGAACAGTCCGATCAGTACTCCACTAGAGCACTGGAATTTCTTTAGACAATTCTCCAAGGATGAGATGGGTCCCGTTCTTGATTCTCTTTCATTGCCAGCAAGTGAGACACTAGATAATGATTATTTTGCCAATGGCGAGACCACACCCGTAGACATTTATGCGGTTGATAACTATTCGGTGGCATCCATGACCATCTCCTTTTCTGGTTTCATCAATGTGGAAGGCTTTGATCTTACACTAACCTTTGATACGGATGAGAGGCTACTGGACATGGAGGCAGGTGCTATTCTCGATCCAAATATATCAACAGACAATTATGAGACCGTACAGATCGTCATTGCTGACCACCATGGGA
>CAYZJY010000037.1:0-17683 GCA_964478995.1 uncultured bacterium | reverse complement strand
TAAAACCTGAGATCGTTAATTCCTGGGAGTTTGGCTATAAGGGAAGATTAAGCAACCTACTATTTGGAACCTTGGACGTATATACGAGCCACTACAGTAGTTTTGTCAGCCCTGTTACCTTCATCACTCCAATTGTAGTTGAAAAATCGGTACTTGAAACTGACTATGATGGAGATGGTGTCCTAAATACGATCGAGGGCATAACAAATAATGATATTGTTGATCGGGAAGATTATGATGAGTCCTTCAACCACTGGCGTGGTGGTATTCAGGGTGTTACTGCAATGGATACCATCCCAGGGTATACCCCTCCCGTTGTCGTTGGATATATCAACTATGGAGAGGTTGATATGTGGGGACTAGACGCAAGCGTGACCGCACTTTTAAATCTAGAATGGTCGATCGATGCAAATTATTCTTATCTTGGAATGAATGAGTTTCTAAACCCAATTACCAACTCCATGGACCCGATCAATGCACCAAGACATAAAATGGGCATGAAATTACAATACAATTCTAGGAGATGGCCAGTCACTGGATCTTTCAATGCCAGATATGTTGATGGATTCAAATGGTCTTCCGGAATATATTTTGGAAACATTACACCTTATACACTATTTGATGTACATCTGGGATATGAGTTTAATAAGTTCCTCAAGGCAAACTTTACCATAACAAATCTTTTGAATCATCGCCATACGCAGATAATAGGTGGACCTCCAATTGGCAGGGTCATGCTATTAAGATTGCAAACCACATTTTAACTTCCTTGCCTTTGCTAGAGGCTTTGTTACATATCATGATTTTGTCTTATAAATGTAATTCGACATTAATAAGGTCAAAATAAATAGGTTCATGAGGTCACCCATGATCGATAATGACTCAAAAAATTCAATAAATAAGGTAGGTGTCCTAGGTGCAGGTCTAATGGGTCATGGCATAACACATGCCATTGCTACATCTGGGATTGAAGTAGTGATGATCGACACATCGCTGGAAAAATTAGAAAATGCCCTAAGCAGAATAAAGACCATATTACATGATGATCTAACAAAAAGGATCATGTCAAAAGAGGAATTTCAAAATGCCCTAAATCAAATTACCATTAGTGATGATTATGACATGTTGAGTGGTTGTGACATGGTAATTGAGGCCGTTTATGAGGATAGAGCATTGAAGGAAGAAGTGATAAACAGCGCTGATAAATTATTATCCAGTAACGGTGTATGTGCTTCAAATACATCTACCATACCCATAAGCATACTCGCAAGTGCATCCACTAGGCCAGAAAATTTTATTGGCTTACACTTCTTCTCACCTGTAAATAAAATGAAATTGGTTGAGGTGATCAAAGGAGAAAAAACAAGTCAACAAACGCTATCCATTGCTCTAGATCTTGTGAAGTCCATTGATAAAGACCCGATTGTGGTCAATGATGGACCAGGGTTCTTTACCACAAGAGTTTTTCAATGCTACACCAATGAAGGCATGACCATGCTACATGAGGGAATCGACCCCATATTCATTGAGAAATTGGCAAAAGAAGCAGGCTACCCCGTGGGCCCATTGGCTATTCTAGACGAAATTAGCATCAATCTAGCTTCACACATACGCAACCAGATCAATAAATACTCCACCGCAGAAAATAACTCACCCAGCAAACCCCATGATAAAGTGATCGACCTCATGGTATCAAAGTTAGAAAGGACAGGACGTTCAAAAATGGGAGGTTTCTATGAATATCCAAAAAATGAAAAAAAATATCTTTGGCCAGAACTAACTAATTATTTTCCAATCTCAAATTCGAAGATCATGAAAAGAGATATTATTGACCGATTTTATTTTTCCCAAGCCACAGAGACAATACGATGCTTTGAAGAAAAAATCATAGCCTCTTCCAAGGATGCAAACACTGGAAGTATTTTGGGATGGGGATTCCCAAAAAGAACAGGCGGGATTTTAAATTTTGTGAATAATTATGGTATTCTGAAATTCATGGAACGATCAGATCAATTAGCAGAACACTATGGGTCAAGATTTAAATCACCAAGGCTATTGAAAAAGATGGCAAACACTGGAGAAATGTTTTAAATCACTCACTTGCATGCTTGATCGTTTACTAATAAATAAAAGATATCCTCCTATATCCTTTGATGTTGAAAAACAACGTCTAAGATTTTTTGCCAAGGCAACTGGGCAAACTGATCCAGTTTATTTTGATGAGCAGGCTGCAAGGGAAAATGGTCACCCTTCCATCCTTGCACCCCCAACCTTCCTAACGGTTGTAGGTCATGAGCAAGAAAAACCATACAAATATATCACCGACCTCGGCATTGACTTTGGCAAAATTCTACACGCAGGGCAAACCTATAAATATTACAAACCAGTATATGCTGGTGATGTCATAACAATGGAAAGTCAGATCGTTGACCTATATGAAAAAAAGAATGGTGCTTTACAATTTATTGAGTTTCAATCAACCTATGCTAATCAAGATAATATCATGGTGGCCGAATCACTGGCTACACTAGTGGCTCGATAAATTCATGGAATCTTGGAAAATGAAAAAATTAAATGTTGGTGATGAATTACCCGAATTGACCATGAGACCAATTACTAGGACTATCCTTGCCCTATATGCAGGAGCATCAGGCGACCATAACCCTATTCACATAGACCAGGACCATGCAAAAAAGTTTGGCCTTTCAGATGTGATCGCCCATGGAATGTTGGTCATGAGTTATCTTGGACAGGCAATTACAAACCAGGTCAAGCAATCTAGCATTACGGAGTATGGGGTTAAATTCTCATCCATGACAAGGATTGGTGACACACTAACGTGCAAAGGTACAGTAATAGATGTTCGTCAAACTGATACGGGTAAATGGTTAAAAATTGAATTGAAGGTCATCGACCAAAATAATGATGAAAAATTAATTGGCTTTTCTAAAATTGCATTATCTAAATCATGACTGAATTGAATAAGAGTAATAACCGTCTGATCAAGCATGCTGGGATCGAATTCCCCATCATATGTGGCGCAATGTATCCTTGCTCTAATCCGGAACTTGTTGCCGCAGCTTCAAAAGGCGGTGGCATGGCAGTTTTGCAACCAGTTAGCCTGACCTACGTTCATGGTTATGATCTGCGGAAAGGGATAAGATATATTCGATCCATGACGGATAAGCCGATAGGCTTCAATGCACTTATTGAAAAAGGTAGCAAAAAATATATTGATCGAATGTCAGAATGGATTGACATAGCTCTCGATGAAGGAATACGATTTTTTGTTACATCACTTGGAAAACCTGATTGGGTTTGCAATAAAGTTCATCAGGTTGGAGGATTTGTCTATCATGATGTGACCAATCGAAATTGGGCAAGAAAAGGTCAAGAATGCGGAGTAGATGGGCTTATATGTGTTAATGATCGAGCAGGAGGACATCTTGGAATAAACTCAATGGAAAACATGTTTGAGGAGCTAAGTGACCTAGGTCTCCCTCTAATATGCGCTGGAGGGATCGGAGGTGAGAACCAGTTAGCAAATGCAATTGCAATTGGTTATGATGGAGTACAGATGGGAACACGTTTCATTGCTACTGTGGAGTGCAATACACCAGAAGATTATAAAGATGCAATAGTTAGGTCATCAGAGAATGACATAACTACCACCACTCGTTTTACAGGAATCCCCATTTCAGTGATACGATCAAAAGACCATAAGCATGAAAATTCTTGGCTTATCAAAAAATTACTTAATAGTAGATTCAAGCACCATATTAGGATGCTATTGAACCTCAACTCATTCATTCGATTAAAATATCTATTAAAAGATAGTAATTCGAACATTCAGAAAAAGAAAAAATACTACTCCGCTGGGAAGAGTGTTCATAGTGTAAAGAGCATTGAATCAGCTGAAACAATAATGCGACGTCTTGGTCTATCATTAACTAAAAAGAATAAAACAATTCAAGGCCAGAAAAATGGACAAGGATAAGAAAGTTAGAATTGGATGTGCATCTGCATTCTGGGGTGACACATCAACTGCAGCAAAACAACTTGTAGAAAAAGGAAACCTAGATTATCTGGTTTTTGATTTTCTGGCTGAGGTCACCATGTCCATCTTGGCTGGAGCAAAAAATAAAGACCCTCAAAAAGGTTACGCTACTGATTTCATAAGACAGATTTCACCACTTCTAGGAATGATAAAGGAAGATGGGATCAAGATACTCTCAAATGCCGGTGGTATTAATCCAATTGCATGCCAAACCATATTGGAAGATGCGGTTGAAAAAGCAGGAATTGACATGAAGATCGCGATTGTCACTGGTGACGACCTTACTACTAAACTGCAAAATTTAAAAGAACTGGGAATTACTGAAATGGAAAATGGCAGTTCAATTCCAGAATCATGTCTAAGCATTAATGCATATCTTGGTGCACCTGCAATTGCCCAAGCACTTGAACAAGGAGCAGATATTATAATTACAGGAAGATGCGTTGATAGCGCATTGGTCTTGGCTCCTCTAATGCATGAGTTTGCTTGGAAAGACTCTGACTATGATCTACTTGCCAGTGGAAGTCTGGCTGGACATATCATAGAATGTGGTGCACAATGTACCGGGGGGAATTTTACAGATTGGAAAGATATCAATGGATACCATGACATGGGATTCCCAATCGTGGAAGTCGAAGAAAATGGTGATTTTATCGTATCCAAGCCAAATGATACAGGTGGAATGGTAACATTTGGAACTGTCGCTGAGCAGTTTCTTTATGAGATAGGTAATCCAGCCGAGTACATGCTACCTGATGTTGTATGTGATTTTACTAATGTTACCATAAAGAATGTTGGAAAAGACAGGGTCCTAGTAAGTGGAGCATCCGGTTCTGCACCAACAGATCAGTACAAGGTATCAGCAACCTACATGAATGGTTACCGCGTTGCGGGAACACTGGTCATTGGTGGCAAAGATGCCAAGGAAAAAGGGACTAGGATAGCCAAAGCGATCATAAAGAAGGTTGAGCAATTATTGATGGATAATAAGTTTGGGCCCTTTGAAAGAACATCATATGATCTCATCGGCACAGACTCGATCTATGGTCCAAACAATTCTAGGAGCGAATCAAGAGAAATAGTTCTAAGACTAATGGCAACCCATAAAAGAAAAGGTGCCTTGACGATCTTATCACGTGAAATGGCTCAAGCCGCAACTGGCATGGCAGCAGGAGTTATGAACTATCTTGGCGGTCGCCCCCCCATCTCATCATCCATACATTTGTTTTCCTTTCTTCTGCCAAAGGATCAACTAACAGTTGAAATACATTCAAACAATGAGACCACTCCCATAGCGATAAACACCAGTGGGGGACATATCTCGAAAAAGGAAATTGGAAGAGCAACCCCAGACCTAAGTATTATTGATAAGATAACGACGTCGGTTCCTTTGATAAAAATAGCATTTGCTAGAAGTGGTGACAAGGGTGACCATGCTAATATTGGGGTGATCGCTCGTAGGCCAGAATATCTTCCATATATTCAAAATGCGCTTTCATCTGATACCGTCGCCAAATATTTTTCCCATGTGCTTGATGGTGAAGTTTTAAGTTGGGATGTGCCAGGAATCAATGCTCTGAACTTTTTATTGAAAAATTCACTTGGCGGAGGTGGTATGGCAAGTTTGAATATTGACCCACAAGGGAAAGCATATGCTCAACAGTTACTTGAATGTGAAATTCCAATTGATGGAGGATTAATTGAAGATCTTGATCTTTGAACATCAGAAATATCATAAGCCATTTATTATGAATAATAAGCAAAGAATTGGGTCTCATGGGAAGTATTATAATCGAACAATGACTAAGATATGACATGATAAATCAACAAAAAACCAAATATTGTGAATTGGAATACCAAGATGATTGGCTAACTATTTATCTAGATAACAAAGATAAGAAAAATGCTTTGTCCTCTGGATTAATCGATGAGATAATGGAGATATTGAACAATGTTGGTGATAGCCAAAAAGTAAGGGGCATTCTTTTTAGAGGAAAAAATGAAATCTTTTGCTCTGGTGCTGACCTAGATGAATTACGTGAAATAACTTATACAAAAGAAAGTATGAAAAAATTAACTATCAACATGAGTAATAACATAGGTCGCTTTCTTGATACTATAAGAAATTTACCACAGATCACAATATCTGTAATTGAAGGGCCCTGTATTGCTGGCGGGTTTGGAATGGCTTGTGCAACAGACGTAATCGTGACCATGGAGAGTTCAATTTTCAGACTTTCTGAAACAAAATTAGGCCTGACCCCATCTCAGATTGCCCCATATGTACTTAATCGGATGGCATATTCCAAAGCACGTTTATTAATGTTATTGGGTGATGAAATTGACGGCAAAATAGCCCATGAAATTGGACTAGCCGATTATTTAGCAAAGTCAGAAAGTGGATTACAAAAAATAATAGATGAAATAAAATCAAAGGTCAAACAATGCTCTCCTAACGCCATGGCAATCACAAAGACTAACATGTCATCAAACCAATCCATTGACATAGAAAAGGCCTCCGAACTATTTTATCATTGCATAGAACATTCTGAAGGCCAGGAAGGTTTGCAATCTTTTTTTGAAAAAAGAAAACCCTATTGGACCAAAGATAAAAATAAAAAAAATTGACCATGGTTCCTTCAATCATTTTTAGAGCACTAGAAATAACCAAAGGTGATCATGGCACTGACATGAATATCATTCACAGGTCCATTGATGACCTGCCTGAAGGTGAACTTTTGATAAGAGTTGAATACTCATCCCTAAACTATAAGGATGCTCTTTCAGCGATAGGTGCAAAAGGTGTTACGAAGGAATATCCCCATACCCCAGGAATAGATGCCGCAGGGGTTATTGAGAAGTCAGAAGACGATCAGTTTCCAGTTGGAACGTCGGTCATTGTAACAGGATTTGACTTAGGGATGAACACCAGCGGAGGTTTTTCTGAATATATTCGAGTTCCAAGCAAATGGGCAGTTAAATGTCCAGATAAACTTTCGACTAAAGATGCAATGATAATAGGCACAGCAGGTTTGACTGCTGGTCTGGCAGTTTCTGAAATGGAAATAAAATGTGACATGAAAGATGCAAAAGTAATCGTTAGTGGGGCTACTGGTGGTGTAGGCAGTATTGGTGTCAATCTACTATCTCACCTTGGAGCCAATGTGACTGCAATAACTGGGAAAATTGAATCAAGAAAGTATTTAATGGACCTTGGTGCAAAAGAGGTAATAGATAGAAATGAGTTTATTAACTCAACAAACTTGCCATTAAATAAAGGAGTGTACAATGCCGCTCTTGACGCAGTTGGCGGAAAAATATTATCATGCATCATTGCAAGCATGGACCATGACGGAGTGGTAACGGCATGCGGTAATGTAGGTGGGCCAAGATTTGAAACAACTGTATTCCCCTTCATCTTAAGGTCTAATCATCTTATTGGGATTGACTCTGCTGGTTGCTCCATGCGAAAAAGAGAACTCGTCTGGGAGAACTTTTCCTCAGACTGGAAACTAAATGGACTTGATCAAATGATCAAAACCGTTGATCTGGATAACATGATACCTGAGATTCAAAGGATTCTAGATGGAAAACAGGTTGGACGAATATTACTAGAGTTATAGTGAGATCAAGGATGGCGACATGTTGAAAAGTTTAGACACCATTGATAGAACCATTCTGCTTTGGATGCATGGTAAACATAATTCAATATTTGACCAATTAATGCCTTTCATCACAAATGAAGATAATTGGGTCATACCTATTTTTCTTTTAATTGTTTTTTTAGGATTCAAAGCTGGTAAAAAAGGAAAAATTTCACTGGCTCTGTTGATCTTAGCACTAGCTCTTACTGATTCGATCTGTGCTCAAATATTGAAACCATTATTCGAAAGAGTAAGGCCATCACATCTTTCAATGGATGGTTTGAATTTATTGGTGCCCAAGGGTGGTAAGTGGAGCATGCCTTCAAATCATGCTGCAAACATATTTTCGTTAGCAGTAGTCTTATCTTACTTCTATAATAGAATTAAGATCCCCCTATTCGTCCTAGCATCCTTGATTGCCTTATCAAGAGTCTATGTAGGGGTGCACTATCCTAGCGATGTGATCGTTGGAGGTTTATTAGGATATGCGATCGGCTGGTTTACGATCACTTTATGGGTTATTCTAAAAATAAGGGAATTGAAAAGAAGACAGACGTGGGTCTGGTATGAGACTGAACCTCCAGTCTTTAAAAATTAATTTGGGAGAGTCTCTTCTGGAGGCTTGACACCAAAAGAGGAAAATCCCTCGCCTTGGTTAGGCATTTTTATCTCGCCATGCTTTGATTCAAATTTATTAATATTATCATTCAACGCTGCTAGATAGGCTTTTGCGTGCTGAGGAGCCATAATGATCCTTGAATGGACCTTTGCCTTGGGCACGCCAGGAAGGATCCTTGTAAAATCCATTACAAATTCAGCTGGGGAATGTGTAACAACCACAAAATTGGCGTATTCACCCGAACTGACCTTTTCATCCAACTCGATATTTATTTGCTGGACGTTTTTCTTATCTTTGCTCATTATTTATTTTGCCCCCTTCTTTACTTTGGGATCTCTTTCATTGAATTCTTCCCAATCATCATTGATTCCATCAAATTGTGTGTAATCCTTGATTCCTGTATCCTCTTCAACATTCTTTGGATGGAGTTCATTCTCATATATGTTGAAAAGATCTTTCTTCTTTTCAAATTCACTAGGGTCTCCCTCCTCCTCCTTTGTCTGATCAAGGTCATCTACATCATCACTGTAAACTTGTTGGTCAAAAAAGTCAAGGTTATCAACAATCCCATTGGCCATTAAGAATTCTAGGAAATCAAGATATTTTCTATCTTTAAGATCAACGGCACAATTAGGACACTTAAGAGAATCCCTAAGATCTATCTCTTCAATTGTATTTTCACAAACAGGGCAGATTAGTCCTTCAAGCATTTGTTTTTCTCTCTAAAATCGGCGGATAATATAAATGACAGTATTTCCGGTGGCAATAGTTTTACATTTTTTTAGAATAAAAAGTTTTTGGATCTATGACATACCTAAAACATTTTCTATGGTATGATAACTTGATTCTATAAAACTATTTTTCTCTAGTTCCACTACTACGGTATATAACTGGTCAGACATGGGAGATTGGAAACCAACCTTGATTGGTATTTTTAACTGGATACTCAGTAGTGAAAGAGTTTGATCAAAGGACTGATTAAGGTCAACCAAAGCATCGTAGTATTCTTTGTCTATATTATTAATAATAAACTTAGATTTGATTGCTCCAAACCAATTCATGTCATTATCTGAAAAAGTTAATATCTCAGATCTTGGAATATCTTGATAATGAATTAGACTATCCTGATAAAGTACATATTTAAATCTCAAAGATTCATTATCATTATTTTTCTTTATTAGATGAGATATGACCTGTGCATGGGATTTTTCAGAAGGAAGAAAAAAAAGAATACTTGTCACCCCTTTACCAGACTCACCAATCTTAACAAGAGGACTAGAATAGATCTTTTTATAGAAGAACTTATAATAAAATAACAGTATCTTTATTCGAATTGGAATTTTCATGTCTGAATATAAGCCTAGGTTCCATAGACACAAACTATCTCAAATTGACCTTCTTGTAATATTTCATGCATAAATTTTAGATAATTAATTAGGTTAGTTTATATGTCATTTAACAAAAAATTACTATGGGGTGGATTAGGATGGGTGGTCGCTGGTCCCATAGGTGCTATTTTAGGATATGCATATGGTTCAATGAATGCTGAAGAATCTTTGTCAGGATCAGGAAGAACACGAACATCGAGGTATGGCTCTGCCACTAGGCATGGTGATTTTGTCATATCTGTATTGGTACTGCTAGCAAAGGTGATGAAAGCAGATGGAAAATTATTGAAATCGGAACTTGATTATGTAAAACATTTCTTAAAACAACAATTTGGTGTCAGACAAGCAGGCGAACTCATGATGGTATTCAAGGAAATACTTGACCAGGATTATCCGCTAAGAGATGTATGCCGTCAAATACAGAGATCCATGGACCATCCAAGTCGTCTGGAATTAATACACATATTGTATGGGCTATCAGCATCAGATGGAGATGTTCATGAAAAAGAGATCCATGTAATACAGACCATTGCAAATTATCTAAATATCAATAATAATGACTACGAATCCATAAAAGCAATTTTCGCAAAAGACAGCGAAGCTCCCTATAGAGTGCTTGAAATAGATCGATCTGCATCTGACGATGAAATAAAAAAAGCATATAGAAAAATGGCAAATAAATACCACCCTGACAAGGTCGCACATTTAGGTAAGGAAATGCAAGATCTTGCAGAAGAAAAATTCAAAGCAGTCAATGATGCTTACCAGCAATTAAAAAAGAATCGAAATATTTCATGAAGAAAGAAAACCCAGGCGAATTTCCATATACTAGAGGTATTTACAAAAACATGTATGGTGAAAGGACATGGACAATGCGCCAATATGCAGGGTTTACTTCCGCTGATGATTCAAACAAACGTTTTCTTAAACTACTTGAAGATGGCGTAACCGGACTCTCTGTTGCCTTTGATCTCCCTACTCAGATCGGGTATGACTCTGACCATCTAATGGCAAAGGGTGAAGTTGGGAAGGTAGGTGTTCCTATCTCCATCCTGGATGACATGGAGAGATTATTCAAAGACATACCATTGAATACCGTGTCTACATCAATGACCATTAATGCAACTGCTCCAATGCTATTGGCCTTGTATATTGTTACGGCCGAAAGACAAGATGTACCACTAGAGAGATTGAGTGGAACGATTCAAAATGACATCCTCAAGGAATACTCTGCAAGAGGAACATATATCTACCCACCGAAAGCATCAATGAGGTTGGTCACCGATGTGATGGAATTCTGCGAGAGTCACGTTCCGAACTGGAACACAATATCAATATCAGGCTATCACATGAGAGAAGCAGGTAGCACAGCAGAGCAAGAATTAGCATTCACATTTGCAAATGCCATTGCCTATGTCCAAGCAGCAATCGATAAAGGTCTTGATCCAAATAACTTTGGCTCTAGGTTATCATTCTTTTTTAATGCTCATAATGGTTTTTTAGAAGAGATATCAAAATTTAGAGCAGCAAGGAAATTATGGGCAACTATCATGAGAGACCGTTTTTCTGTAATAAATGAAAAAGCTCTTTATTGTAGATTTCACACACAAACCGGGGGTTCCACGCTGACTGCTAATCAAATTGATAATAATGTTGTGAGAACAACTATCCAGGCACTTTCCGCTGTATTGGGTGGCACCCAATCCCTACACACAAATAGCAGAGATGAAGCACTTGCCCTTCCTTCTGAGGATGCAGCACAATTAGCCTTAAGGACACAGCAGATCATTGCATTGGAAAGTGGGATTACTGAACACCCTGACCCATTTGGGGGAAGTTATTTGATCGAAGAACTAACACAAAGACTTTATGACAATGCCATGAAAATCATCGAGCATATTGATCACATTGGTGGAGCAATAGAGGCTATCGATAGTGGTTTTATCGCAAATGAGATAACAAGGAGTGCATACGAATATCAAAAAGAAATAGAGAACAAAGAGAAACTTATTGTTGGTGTGAATATCCATAAAAAGGAAGAAAATTTTGAACAAGATTTACTTGGAATAGATCCTGACCAGGTGGATAAACAAATAGAGAATTTGAAGAAAGCCAAACTTTCAAGAGACAATGATAAGGTTCAAGATTCACTAAGTTCACTACAAAAAACCGCCAAAGGAAAAGAAAATGTAATGCCGATGATTATTGATTGTGTAAAAAATAAGTGTACTTTGGGTGAGATATCTGACGTACTTCGATTGGTGTTCGGAGAATATTGATAATCCTTTGAAAACTGTTTCTAAAATAATTTCTGCCATAATAAATCCACTGCTTGTTGCTCCTCTAAGTTTTGGCATTATAATTTATTCTGATGTAACAATAGACATAAAATATCCCCTTTTTCTAACATCTATTTTCTTTACTAATGTGCTTCCATTGATTACAATAATTTTTTTCAAGCGCTTGGGTAAAATATCTTCTCTCGATGCACCTATAAAGGAACAACGTATCCAACTCCTTGCGATCGCTGCGATCTATAACGCACTAGGCTTTTTATTATTGACGTATTTTGAGGCACCACCTATGGTAAGAGGATTGATGTTCTGTTATGCATTGAACACTGCAATAGTTTGGCGAATCACAATGTTTTGGAAGATATCCATACATATGATAGGTTTAGGTGGACCAATTGTCGCTCTATGGCTAGCAGGATTTGAATATCCTTTGGCCATGGGATTTACAGTAATGCTGCTTTCAATTTCTCGCGTGGTATTGAAAGCACATTCACCATCCCAAGTAATTGTAGGGACAATTCTTGCCATGGGGCTAGCATTTTTAGAATTAACCTACTTATTCTTGTAAAGATGATTTTCACTAATCTCATTCAAACGAATCTTAGAACCAAACAATTTGGAAAAGAGGTTGAGTACTACCAGCGATTAGAGTCAACTAATATGGAATCATGGGAACTGATCAAAGAAAATAACGCCAGCCATGGAATGATCGTTATCACTGATAACCAATACAAAGGGAAAGGACGAAATAATAATTCGTGGTTCATGGGCCCTAGCAAAGGACTCGCAATGTCCATAATACTAACTCAACCCATGTCAATTAAAGAAGCTGAATTGATACCAATTACCGTTGGTGTTTCTGTTGCGAAGGCATTAGAGAACAGAGGTGCTACACCTAATTTGAAATGGCCAAATGATATTTTTATTGGAGAGAGAAAATGTGGAGGGATTCTCTGCGAAAGTAGAGTGTCGGAAAATATGGTCCAGAGCATGGTCATTGGCGTTGGTCTCAACATCAATGAAACTGAAAATGATTTTCCAGAAGATCTCAGATCCTCTTCAACATCGCTATCCATTGAGACCGGACACACCAACCAAAGAGAATTAGTCTGTGCTATCTTGACAACTTATTTTGAGCAGTTGATGGATGACCTCACTTCAAATTTCAAACTTTGGGAGAGTTATTGTTCACATTTGAATAGAAAAGTTGCTTTTCATCATGATAATTCAGAGCATACTGGCATATTCAAAGGCATAAATGAAAAAGGTCATGCATTAATTGACATTAAGAACAAGCCTCTTACCTTCCCCTCAATTACACTAAAATAGAGTTATTAATGATACGCATATCCTTCATGATCATTTTACTAGGGGTTACACAAGCCCAGGAATTACCAACTGGTATGCCTCGTTATTTTGACATTGCGATAACTGAACCCATAAAAAAATTGAATATTCAAGTACCAAAAGAATTTAATGATCATTTATTTGACCAGGTTACACCCATATCAGAAAAACATGATGAACTATATTTATTAGAACTCGTTCTTGACAACGATGAACCTGTTCATTTCATTATATTGGATTCTATTTTTGATGAAAGTGCCATACTTTATTTTATCGATCTTAACAACCACGGATGGGTAGGACCATATACAAAAAAGGAATTTCGAGACAGTGGGCAAATCATTACTGGACAAATGAGATCAAAAAATATCCTTGTTGAATTATCCATTTCGCATTCAAGTTTGCCAAAGAACCATCTAGGATCCATTATTAAACCAAGCGAACGAAATAAAAAATCTCTTGTTCCAAAAATAACCTACAGAAATTTTCATAGAGAGCAAAATAACAAAATATTATTAACAGGATATTGGCCTCCATCAAATGAAGCAATTAGAGCATTTAGTCAAAATCATTTACTTAATCCAGATGGTTGGATTGGTGAAGACTGGGAGAATAGAGGCTATGACATTGTATCCTATTTCCCTATCTTTACAGAACCTGATTGTGAGTCATGTGGACAAGGTTATGGTGATCTAGAGGTTGATTATCAAGATACCTCTGAAGACTGGTGGAATATTGTTGATAGCATAAACCCCATTGCAATTATCACTTTTAGCAGAGGATATATTGATTATAGTTGGGAATTAGAGTGGCAATATTTTAACTATTTTTATTGGACTGCTGATTTTACTGATCCATACTATCCTACCCCTACTCCTCCTGATTCTTCCGTTCCTGTACTCACTAGAAGATACTCTAGTCTCCCGATGGATAGCATAGTTTCAAAGATAGAGGATTCTGGATTAGGTCTTACACCCTACATTGATTATACACAGGGTGCAGGTGCCTATTTATCTGAATTCATGGGATACCATGGGGTTTGGCATAAAGCAAGAATGGATTCTTTGAATATACCATGCATAGTTGCAGGACACGTCCATGTAGGTGGTTTGATTGATTGGGATACAGTCCGCCAAGCAGCGGAGATAACCCTAAGAGAGGTAATTAAAGTTGTAGATCAGTACCAAAGTTTATTAGGTGACATAAACAATGATGGTGTCATTTCAGTATCGGACATGTTGCAGGTCATTGGTTATCTTATTGGGAATTTGAGTTTGGATGAAAATGAACTTAGTAGGGCCGATGTTAATTTCGATGAATCTGTTGATGTTTTTGACTTAATTCTAATATCAAATATAATTTTGGATTGGTAATTCAGTAAAAATTTTACATTTATTTTCTAGACCAGATCAATATACAATTTAATTTATTAGTTTATGAATACTCCTGAAGAATTATAGCATCCCTTTAATGGTATGTAATTTGTTTTCACCATTCTTATGAACTGCATAATCAAAAGACCATTTTAAACAAGCCGAACCAACCTCACCATCCTTTCTAAGAGCAATATATCCAATTTGAAAATCAGGGTTCCCGCCATGGGCTCTAATGACCCGATTCAAAGCCTCTTTGCATGCCTCACTGGGTTTATAGCCTTGGCGCATTAGTTCAACAACGAGGAAACTACCTGTTGATTTTATGACTTCTTCACCAAGACCAGTTGCTGCTGCACAACCAACTTCATTATCAACAAATAAAGCAGCGCCAATGATTGGACTATCTCCAACTCTACCATGCATCTTATATGCCCAACCACTTGTTGTACAAGCACCAGCGAGATTCCCTTTCTTATCTTGAACTAAAACAGATAATGTATCATGGGTCTCATGTGGGGTCATTTCGCGTCTTTCTTTTAACCACTTTTTCCATTCATTTTCTGACTTCTCTGTTAAAAGGTTTACTTCTTTAAAACCTTTTGATATGGCAAATTGCTTTGCGCCCTCACCAACAAGCATCACATGTTTTGTATCTTCCATTACCTTTCGCGCAACTGAAATGGGATGTTTTATGTCCTGCAAGAATGCAACTGATCCTGCATTCCCGGTTGAGTCCATCACACAAGCATCAAGGGTCACATGGCCAAGTTCATCCGGAAGACCCCCATATCCAACAGAATTATTTTCTATATCAGACTCAGCATGCCTAGCACCTGCTTCTGCGGCATCCATTGCAGTCCCTCCACTATTTAATGCACTCATGGCCTCCTCATTTGCAGGCAGACCAAAATTCCATGTTGAGAGTATTACAGGATTATTTATGTTTTTATTCAATCTATTTGATTTTGCAAGGATCATTGGCGATGCTGTGCTTGCTAGCCCAGCCATCAAAAACTTTCTTCTCTTCATTTTATGCCTATTTTGTATATTATTTTAAATCAATAATATTAGAGATATGTTTTTATTTAAGACGCTACAAATTATATCTAATAAACTATAAAACCACTTTCTTCTTTAGGCGTATTAGTGTGATCTCTGCTGGTACTCCTATTCTTAAAGGAGGCCCCCAGTAACCAGTACCTCTGTTAACATAGATCTGAGTACCCTCATGATCATAGTGTCCTGCAAGGTATGCGTTTGCAAGTTTTGTAGGATATGTGAATGGCCAAAACTGTCCACCATGTGTATGGCCTGACAATTGAAGATCAACTCCCGCCTGATGAACAGCGTGGATGCTATTAGGTTGGTGTGCTAGCATGACCTTGACCATATCTTCATCAATGCCCCTCAGTGCCTTTCCTGGATCAGACCTATGGCCTTTTTTTATTTGATGGGCCCTAAAATCTGTGATTCCTGCCAAAGCAATTTGGGCACCCTCTTTAGATATTAATCTATTTTCATTAATTAGATTTGTCATACCGAGCCTATCTGTCTCGTCAAGCCATGGATCGACACCTGAATAATATTCATGGTTTCCTGTCACAAAAAAGGTACCATGACTTGCGACCATGTCTTTAAAAGGCTGTAGGTCTTTTGAAAGATGCTTTACAGAACCATCCACAAGGTCCCCTGTCACCGCTATGAGATCAGGGTTTACATGCTCGAGTTTTTTTAAAACATTATCAACGTATTTGATTTTTATGGTTGGACCTACATGTAGATCAGAGATCTGTGCAATTGAAAAATTGTCAAACTGATCTGGTAAAGATTCAATAAATATATCCTGATCAATGACCGTAGGACCTTTTCGAGATGAATAAAATCCATATGTACTTCCCATGCCAGAAATCCCAATGACTCCTATTGTTAAACCTTTCTTCATGAATTCCCTTTTTGAATCATCGATGCTTTGTTCGGAATTAAATAAATACCCAAAGAGAGTCATGGCTTGAGCAAAAAGGTCCTTTAGGATAAAAATGAAAAATGATAAAACAAAAAAACCTAGAGTTGTATAACCCAATAAAGAGATACGATCTATCATCTTTGTCTCATTGCCACTCATACGAAGTAAGATTGGGAGAATGGGTAATAGACTCAATAAGAAAACGAAGACATATCCTAATAGGGTTTGCGATGGAAGTAATCCTAAAGTAGGGATGACCCTCCATGCAACATAACCATGAATCAGCCAAAGAATAGCAATCGCAATAAAAAAGAACATGTTATTTTAAATCAAATAAATTTGGTTTTAAAAACTAATCCGGCTAGGAATCATATGCTGCGATACCAGTGACCTCTTGCCCAAGAATCAGTGTATGCATCTCATGGGTACCCTCATAAGTATATACTGATTCTATATTAGCCATGTGCCTGATAGGTGAGTAATCTTCTGTGACACCATTGGCACCTAATATTTCTCTAGAGGTCTTCGCAATATTTCGCGCCATCTCACAATTATTTCTTTTTGCCAGTGAGACCTGTTGAAAGTTCATCTTGCCTTCATCTTTTAATCTCCCTAATCGATAGACCAAAAGTTGGGATTCCGTGATGCGAGTTACCATCTCAGCAAATTTAGCTTGCGTCAACTGATACCCTGCAATGGGCTTTGAAAATTGTTTACGTTCTTTGGAATATTCCAAAGAAGTGTTATAGCAGTCAACCGCTGCACCCACCATTCCCCATGCTATTCCATATCTAGCCTGAGTAAGGCAACTAAGTGGCCCTTTCAGACCTTTGACGTTAGGCAGCCTAGAGGAATCAGGGACACGTACATTGGCCATGGACAACTCCGAAGTGATTGATGCCCTCAGACTTAATTTGCCATGGATGTCACTAGAGGTAAAACCTTCCGTGCCTTTCTCAATTAAAAACCCTCTTACGATCTTATCTTCATCTCGA
>CAYZJY010000036.1:0-17876 GCA_964478995.1 uncultured bacterium | reverse complement strand
TGGCGTAATGGAAAATTTTTCATACAAAAAAGAAATAATCATACAATGTTAGGAGGGCTATGGGAATTTCCCGGAGGGAAAGTTAAAATGGGTGAATTAAGGAAAGATGCATTAAAAAGAGAACTCAAAGAAGAATGCAAAATTATTCCTTTCCTTTTAAAAAAGGTTGGATTCATCAATCATTCTTATAGTCATTTCTCTATTACCTTGCACTGCTATCATTGTTACGAGCAAGGTTCCAAAGTTAAAACTTCCTTACAATCAAAATGGATTTCTCCCAATGAAATAGAATCTTTTTCTTTTCCTAAAGCCAATCATAAAATATTTAAATTATTGGACACTTATGGTTGGGATATTTAAAACGATTGCATCAATAATAATTTGGCCGATTTGGTTTTTATTCTTTGTCCCATCTTTATTCATACTCTTCATATTGGTTTATATAATACCACGAAAACATTTTCATTTTATCATAAGACCCATATCTTGGTCATACTGTTTTTTTGCAGGTCAATGGTTATTAAAAGACCATAATCCTCCTCCCATTGATGGTCAACCATATTTATATTTGTTCAATCATGTCTCTATGTTTGATCAGTTTATGGTCGGCGCTTTCATACCACATTACCTAACAGCCATTGGAGCAACAGAAATATTTAAATATCCAGTATGGGGTCAGTTATTGAATAAATATGGAGCTATTCCTATTAAGCGTAAACATTTGAAATCAGCTATAAAAAGTCTTGATTTAGTAGAAGAGGCAATACATAATGGTGATTCTTTCATAATAGCCCCTGAAGGCACAAGAACATTAAATGGTGAAATGGGAATTTTCAAAAAAGGTCCTTTTCACATAGCAAAGAATACTGGTATTACTATAGTCCCAATAGCATTACTTGGCGCGTTCGAAGCAAAAAGAAAAAATGATTGGAGATTAAGGCCAGGTTTTATTACTACTCGTTTTGGTGCTCCCATTTCGCAAAATGAGTATAAGGATTTATCAGTTGATGAACTCAGTGATTTAATAAAAAGTAAAATACAAGCTTTGCTTAAAGGAGAAGATTGAGATGATACAATACGTAAGATTAATTTTTTTATTACCATTTTTTAATTCAATTTTATGTGCTGAATCAGTTTTAGACAAATATGGTGATAGAATTGAATTATTAGGTATTCCATTTAAAGGACCCATGGAACTTTGCCAAATTTTAATTGCAATATTTATTTCCATTGCATTCCTTCAGTCTGGCATAGATAAAATAATTGATCGGAAGGGCAATATAGAGTTTTTAAATGTTCACTTTAGTAAATCATTTTTAATAAAGGCAATTCCTTTAATGCTTAGCTTGCTGACGATTTTAGAACTAACTGGTAGTTTAATGCTTATTTACGGGATTTATTTTGCGCTTGCAATGAGGTCTACCCTATGGATCTTTTATGGTTTTGTAGTCATAGCTATAACTTTGATTATCCTTTTTTGTGGACAACGTATTGCAAAGGATTATCTGGGGGCAGCAGATCTTGTACCCTATTTCATTTTAATAATGCTTGGCATTATGAGTATGTACTAATTATTTTTTCTATCATATTAATTATCTAATTAAATCAAATCAGGCATAAAAACCCCATAAACATGAAAAGTGAAAATTTCTCAACCACGACCTTACTATTGGCATTTAATATTTTATTAGTATTATTGGGTTTATTTGTAATAAATAACAGAATCCTTAATAGCGATGAAAAATCAGATTCTCTTAGAACAAAGATCAATCAAATTGAGACTCAATTAGATGTTTTAATAGATGATACAAAAGTAGCCAAGCAGCAGGTTATTGTAGCCAATGAGGATTTTATTCAACTCAGTAACTCTATGGCAGTTAATGATAAGATATTAAAGAATCTAAATACTGAAATAAAAGGTGCAGTTAAAGAGATCAAAGAGGTTAAGAACCTGACAGAACTGCAAAATAGGAAACTTTATATTTCAGAATAATTATTTTATTTTTTTATCAATTAAAGTTTGATGCCATTTATTCAATTTCTCTTTTTTATAAGGAAGTGTCTTCGGTAAAAACTTCTTTTGAAATTTAACTTCATCATCGTCATTGGAATAATCGCCGGATAATATCTTGTATACCCCTATAGCCGTTCTATCTTTGATGGCAGAATATCCAATCTCTATATCATACAAATTAGATATAAATTGTAAAAGGGTTGGCCTCCCTGCCCCTCCTGATGCTGTTAATAATTTTGGAATCTTTAATTCTGCTTGCATCATACATTGTAAAATATCATTTGTTAAATACCCAATAGATTCCATGCCTGCTCTGATTATCTGATCTGGATTCGAATCTAAATCTACATAAATATCATTAAAACCTGTTTTCCAATAAGGGGAAGAAATCCCATTAAAACCTGGAACAAATATGCCTTTTGTATTTATGCCCTTGATCCTTTTGTCCCATAACATGTTTTTATGAGGTATGGACAATATTTTTTCCAAATGATAAAATAGTGAGTTACACGCATTAATGGTTCCTTCAACCATAAACGTCTTTAAACTATTATCAGAAAATAAAACACTTGATATCAAGCCTTCTATTCTGACAGGCTCACGTCCAGTATTATATTGGATGCTTGCTGAAGTACCAAAATTCGTACCGATTGTATTCTTTTTTAATCCATTTTGTCCAATTAAAGCTGCTTGTTGATCTCCTATCACTGCAAGTAATTCTATTTTCGAATCAAATATTTTTCCATAATTATGTTTTACTGGATTAAGTGCAGGAAGGCAATCTTTTGGAATGTTAAATAAACTCATTGCGAATTTTGACCATCTTCCTTTATTTATATTATAGATTAATGTTCTTCCTGCGATTGTTTCATCTATTGCAGGTTTCCCAGTAATTGCGTGTGTTATGAATGCGCTCAAAGGTCCATAGTATAGATCATGATTTTGAATTTTTCTTCTTAGGTTTTGATCATTCTCAATCATTTGAATGAATTTTGGTCCTCCAAAATGCGCACTTAATGGTGTGCCTGTAATTTCCCATAATTTTTTTTCATATTTTTTATATCTGCCTACAACTTCATGCGCACGACTATCTTGCCAACTGATTGCCTGGGTAACTGGTTTACAAGTTGATTTTTCCCAAAAAAGAAAAGTGGAACGTTGAAATGCCATCCCCATCCCAGCGATATTGTCTCTTACTGAAAAACACAACATTTCCTTGAATAATATTTTAATATCATTCAAAATTATTAAAGGATCACATTCCACATGAAAGGGCTTTGGTCTTTCTAATTTATACTTTGCTTTATTACTATGAAGAATTTCACCAGTTGGACTTATTAAGAATGACTTAGTTGATGATGTTCCCTGATCAATAATAATATAATTCATAACAAAGAGTATTTTAGATTTCTAATTTGTTTACTATAAAAGCCAATAGCACAATAGAATGCATAACCAGATTTTGAAATAATTTGAACAAGGCATAATTGCCCCATGTTCTTTTTTTTTATCTTTAGCATTGGTAAGATTTAAAGAATGAAATTACCTCCAAAACCTTTTTATACAGCTAATTTTTAATTTTAAATTGGAGAGTACATAGAACGTAAAATAATACTTTATCTTAAAGGAGTACTAAAATGACTTATATTATTTGTGAGCCTTGCGTCGGGACGTGTGATACGGCCTGTGTAGAGGTTTGTCCAGTTGATTGCATCCATGGTCCGCATGATAAAACTGGGGCTGGTGCAGAGGCAAAAGTAGATGGGTTTGTGCCAGAGGAAAATGATTCCTTATACATTGACCCAGAAGAGTGCATTGATTGTGGTGCCTGCGAGCCCGAATGTCCTGTTGAGGCAATTTTTGAAGAAAGTGAGGTTCCTGATGAGTGGAATAAGTATATCAAAGTTAATTATGATTGGTTTGGAAGAGAATATTCTGGCTAAATATATATTGTTATAATTAACAAAATAACGGTTGTCTCTGTGCAGCCGTTTTTTATATAAAAAAATATGAATAAAGAGCAAGTATTAACAAAACTAAGGTCAATTAATTATCCTGGATTCAGTAGGGATATTGTTTCATTTGGCATGGTGAAGGATATTGAGATTAATGATGATAGCATTAAACTAGAACTCAATATCACATCACAGAATGAAGAAAAAAAACAACAAGTTATCGAAAATGTTAAAAAAGAACTTGGTGAATATTTTACATCAGTAGAGATTATCCTTGGAAATAAAACAAATCAGACCCCCCCCAGCCAATCTTCCCAAGAGTCTAGCAATTCAACAGGCATATTAGCCAATGTCAAACATGTTATTGCGATAGCAAGTGGGAAAGGCGGAGTTGGGAAATCTACTGTCGCTGCAAATTTAGCATGTGCCCTATCAAAAAAAGTAAACAAGATAGGTTTATTGGACCTTGATATTTACGGCCCCTCTCTCCCTATTTTATTAGGTTTAAATGAACAGCCTAAGATGACTCAAGATAATAAATTGATTCCACTTGAAAAATTTGGAATGAAGGTTATGAGTTTTGGTTTCATTAGTGGCAATGAAACACCAGTTATATGGAGAGGGCCTTTGGTCTCTAGGATGACGGAGCAATTTTTTCGAGATGTCGCATGGGGTGAACTTGATATCCTTTTACTAGATCTTCCTCCAGGTACTGGAGACATTCAATTAACATTGACACAGAAATTACGTATGACAGGAGCAGTAATTATTACCACTCCTCAAGACATAGCATTAGCCGATGTTCGTAAGGGAGCAGATATGTTTAAAAAGGTAAATACTCCAGTTCTAGGTGTTATCGAGAATATGTCAGGACTCCTTTTAGATGGGAGTGTGAATCCTATTGATTCATCGATAGAAATCAATGGGGAAAAGGTTCATACCAACTCAGATGGCACATTTAATCTAAAACTTGATTTATTTAAAGTTGGAGGAGGCGAAGAAGAAAGTAAACGACTTGGTGTGCCCTTGCTTGGGCAAATACCTATTTCAAAAAAGGTAATGTTATCAACTGATGAAGGAAGACCATTAACATCAGAGGAAGAAATAAATGAGATGGGTCAGGTATATGTGGAAATAGCGGATAAAATTTTATCCCTTATTGACTAGGGAACCTTTTAATAAATATTTTGTTAATCAATAAAGACTTAATGTGCTCTTTATCTAACTAGGTTGTATTGCCTACGTGTCAGGAGTAATTTCGCCCGCTTTTTCTTCAACATCAGGATGAAAAAATCAAAAAGAGAGAAGGTCCTTTTGGGCCACATACCTAAACATATAGCCATAATTATGGATGGTAACGGCCGGTGGGCAAAGTCTAGGTCCTTGCCTAGAATCTCCGGTCATAAAGAAGGTATTAATTCAGTAAGAGAAATAACGCGAGTTTGTGCCGAGATTGGTGTAAGTCACTTAACGCTTTATACCTTTTCAACAGAGAACTGGAAAAGGCCTTCGGCAGAAGTAAGTGCCTTGATGCACCTTTTGCTTAAGACCATTAAAGAAGAAATAAAAGAATTACATAAAGAAAAAGTGAGGTTTACAATAATTGGGGATTTAGAAACAATTCCATCTAGAACAGCCAGAGGCCTTAGTGATGGTATTGAAATGACAAAAGATAATAGCGGCTTGAATTTAAACTTAGCATTAAACTATGGCAGTCGTCAGGAAATTATTAGTGCAGTTAAAGATCTTGCAATTAAGGTGGAATCAGGTAATCTCAAACCAGTAGATATAAACATTGATGTGTTTGATAATTCGCTTTATACAAGTGATATCCCTGACCCTGACCTCTTAATTAGAACAAGTGGTGAAAATAGACTAAGTAATTTTTTGCTTTGGCAAATTGCCTATACAGAGATATTAATGACAGATACCTTTTGGCCTGATTTTCGCGAACACCAATTAATGGATGCTATCTTTGATTTTCAATCTAGGGAACGTCGATTTGGAAAATTAAGTAAACAGGCCCAGATTTAATTAATGATACGGATTTTAATATTTTTTTGTTTTTTTTCTTTTTCGTATTCTCAATTTGAAAAAGATGAAATAACCATTTCAAGCGTGAAAGTGAATGGGAACTTGACCACATCAGAGAAAACAATTGTATTTACTGCGGGGTTAAGGGAAGGACAGACTATATCCCCTGCAGATTTTCCTAGAGCAATAAAGCGACTTTGGCAATTGGGTCTTTTCCAAGATGTTCAGATTCAATATGAAGAAGAGACCGAAGATGGCCTTGCCATAATTATTGAGGTTGTGGAAAACTTCATTCTTGGGGATATAAGGTTTGCAGGAAATAAAAAAATAAAAGACAGAAAATTTGATGATGAAATTAGTTTATCAACAGGACAGAGAATAAAACTCAATACTTTGCATAATACAGAAAAATCCATCAGAAAAATATATGCAGAAAAGGGCTATCTAAATGTAAAAATATCTAGTGAATTATCTATGCCAAAAAAGGATTTAAGTTTGTTTGGAGGCAAAGGCAAAGAACTTATAAGAGACCTTACCTTCACCATTGAAGAAAATAGAAAGGTGAAAATTGGAAAAATTATTATTGACGGCAATGAGTCTATATCTGATCTTCGTTTACGATGGGAGATGAAAGAAACCAAGCAACAACCATGGTATTTATTTTGGCGATCAACCTTTGATAATAAAAAGTTTGATGAGGATAAAAATCTATTGTCTGCATATTATCGCAATAAGGGCTATAGAGATTTTAAAATAATTAGTGATTCCATAGAATATTCGCCAAATGGGAAAAAAATGAATATTGTTTTATCTGTGGAAGAGGGACCTAGATATAAATATCGGAATTTTTCATGGGAAGGCATGACTTTATTTGATCAAGAGACCCTGGAGCGTGCTCTTTCATTGGAAAAAGAAGAGAGATATAGTGATGAAGAGTTTAATATGGCTGTTTTCTCAAGAGTTCAAGGACTATACCTTGATAGAGGTTATATCTATAGTAGAGTTGAACCTAAAATTACTCCTATTGGCAAAGATTCTTTAGATATCCATTTTATGATTACTGAAAATCATAAAGTTTATATCAATAATATATCAATTTTAGGTAATACTCGAACACGTGAGAATGTGATTCGAAGACAATTAAGGGTTTTCCCAGGTGATGTATATAGTCAAGAACTTATCGCACGCAGTTATCGTGAGGTGATGATGTTAAATTTTTTTGCAAATGCGGCACCTAATATCCTTCCTGTATCTGAAGACAAGGTTGATATTGAATTTACAGTGGAAGAAAAACCAGCAGGCCAAGCAAGTGCGAATATGGGTTATTCTCAATATTATGGTCTAACTGGAGGAGGAGGTTTATCCTTGCCTAATTTTCGAGGCAAAGGGCAAAGTTTTAGTTTTAGTTATAATGAAGGAGTTAGTAGTGGAGGGCAAAACTCCTATATGTACCAAGGATATAATGTTGATAGGCCAAAAACTCGTAGGGCATCCATCAGTTTTACTGACCCAATGGTAAATGATACAAAAAATCTAATTGGAGCATCACTGGGTTATGACATGAGAGGAGGTGGCTCTGCGATGTATTATTCTCCTCTGGAAACAACAAGCACTTATGGAAGCATTATGTGGGGAAGAATATTTAAATGGCCTGATGATTATTTCAGAGGCACATGGAGATTTATGGTTCGAAGAAGAGCATATTCAGGTAGCCAATCAGATCTGGATAAGTATGCTGGTGGAAAAACTCAAACAGATGGTATTAGCTTTGTTCAGACTATTCGAAGGGATAGTCGAGACCATCCTGAATTCCCAACTATAGGGTCTCATTTTTCAATTAATTCTACTTTATCAGGATGGGTTTTAGGGGGGCAAGAAAATTTTCATAAACATGTCTTAAATCTAGAATGGTATACTCCAACATTTTGGAAATTTGTCCTGATGAACTCTATGAAGATTGGCATTGTAAAAGAACTACCCTCGCAAGATGGAAGTTCGTCTTATATCCCTTATTATGATCGTTTTATTATGGGAGGTAATGGAATACCATATGGAAACCCGCTAAGAGGCTATGATGATAATCGCGTTGGTCCAGTCACATTAAGCGGGAATCCTATTGGAGGGAATGCCTTAGTTAAATTTGGAACAGAATTTCGAGTGCCATTTGCAGAAAATCCTGTAGTTTATGGTCTTATTTTTGCTGAAATGGGGAATGTTTGGTCTTCAGGCGATTTAATGGAAAGGCTAAGTTTACCAAGAAACGGACCTTTAGATTTAAAGAGGTCTGTCGGTGCGGGAATTAGGTTTTTTATGCCTATGATTGGTATGCTTGGTTTTGATATTGGTTATGGCTTTGATAGAGTTAATGGATATGGAGAATTAGAACCAGCTTGGAAAACCACTCTCACTTTTGGTCAACAATTTTAAAAACAAGGAGTTTACTGTGAAAAAATCTTCCAGTTATTTATTATTCATTTCAATCTTCCTTAGCATGGTTACAACTGGCTTTGCACAGTTGAAGATTGGTTATATCCAATCAGAAAGAATCCGTACAGAATATGAAGAATTCACTGAAGCAGAGTCGCAACTTCAGATGGAGTATCAAAAAGTACAAGTCGAATATGAAAAAATGATTTTGCAGTTGGATAGTTTGAGTAAAGATTATGAAGTGAAGCGTCTTATGGCGTTAGACAAAGGCGAAAGCATCAAACAACAGATTATGCAAATGGAGCGATCAATCCAAACCTATCAAGCCGAGAAGGTTGGTCCTCAAGGTGAGTTAATGAAAAAATCAGCCCAAATGGAATACGAGATCCTAGGTAAGGTCAGGGAGGCAGTAAAGAAAGTGGCCATAGATGATCAATTCGATTACATCATGGATGCGAGCATGGGATTATTATATGTAAAACCCCAATATGATATGACTGATGATGTTTTACATGAATTGCGGAATCTAAAAGTAGAAAAGTGAATTGACCCTCACTCTTAGTGAGCTTGCCAAGCATTTAGATGGAGAGGTAGTAGGAGACCCAACCTGTCTGATTAAAGGCGTCTCAGAAATCCAAAATTCAGCACCCAATACCATTACCTTTTTGGGTAACCCTATCTATGGAAAATATTTGTTAAACACCAAAGCTGCAGCTGTCATAGTAAAAAGTAGTGATGTCTTGGATGGTAGGAATGGAATTGTTGTAAAAAACCCTCAATTGGCAATGGCCAGAGCGCTGTCTCTTTTTTTAGAAAGTACGGAGAGTAAACCATTGATTCATCCTTTTTCTATTATTTCAAGTAATGCACGCATTGGTAAGGATGTGAATATTAACGCTGGTGCAATTATCCAAGATGGGGTCAACATTGGTGATGGAAGCAGCATAGGCTCAAATACAGTTATTGAGATGAATGTAACTATTGGAAAAAATTGTAAGATTTTCCCCAATGTGTCCCTATATAACGGAATTACTTTAGGGGAAAATGTCATAGTGCATAGCGGGACCTCCATAGGTTGTGATGGTTTTGGTTATGTAACAGAAAATGACATACATGAAAAAATTCCACAAACAGGTACTGTTATTATTGGAGATAATGTAGAAATTGGGTCCAATTGTGCGATTGATAGAGCCACGATAGGGGATACGGTTGTTGGTGAGATGACAAAAATAGATAACCTAGTGCATATTGCCCATAATGTGAAGATAGGAAAGGGATGTTTATTAACTGCAGGTTTCGCAATTGCAGGAAGTTCAGAAGTGGGTGATTATTGTACCTTTGCTGGTCAGGTAGGAGTTGCCCCTCATTTAAAAATAGGTAATAGATCAATTGTAGCAGCAAAATCAGGTGTTACAAAATCATTAAAAGGTAACAAAATATATGCTGGCTATCCCGCAAGAGAAATTAAAGAGCATAATAGAAGATTAGCATTGATTAATGAGGTTGAAAAATTGCGTGATAGATTTGATGAATTGATTCAAGGTAATAGTGATAGTTAAATTATAAAATGGAAAGAAAGCAAAGGACAATCCGTAATTCTCAATCATGCCAAGGGATTGGTTTACATACGGGCGTTAAGACTGTTATCACCTTTCATCCTGCTCCTGAAAATTATGGTATTCGTTTTATAAGGTCTGATATTAAAGATTGCACAGAAATAAAAGCGGATATAGATCATGTGGTTGATATTTCACGTGGTACAACAATAGAAGAAAATGATGTTAGGATTCATACCGTTGAGCATGCGCTTGCAGCAGTAAGTGGCCTTAGACTGGATAATATTTTGATTGAACTCACTGGTAAAGAGCCACCCGTTATGGATGGGAGTGCAAAGGATTTTGTAGAATCTCTCATAAAAGCGGGTATACGTATTCAGAATGAAGAGCGAAAAGTATTAGAGATAACTCGTGCTGTAAACTATACAAATCCTTATAGAGACATTGATATACATGTTATTCCGTCAGATAGGTTTAGGATCACGTTTATGGTTGAATATAATCTTTCAGCCCTAGGAACACAGTATGAGGCAATTTATAATATGGAAGAAGATTTTGCTTTTGAGGTCGCACCAGCCAGAACATTTTGCTTCTTAAGTGAAGTTGAGATGTTAAAAGAACGCGGTCTTATAAAAGGCGGGGGCTTAGAAAATGCAGTTGTGATCATTGATAAGGAAATTGATTCAATCGAAATGGATAGATTAAAAGATTTATTTGGAATTGAACATAACATCATAGAGGGAGCAAATGGGATATTGAATGGTAAGGTTTTACGATTCAAGAATGAACCAGTCAGACACAAAACATTAGATTTGATTGGAGACCTTGCATTGCTTGGTGTACCAATCAAGGGCCATGTAACAGCGGCAAGGGCGGGTCATGCAAGCAATGTTGAATTTGTAAAAAAATTAAAAAAACAATATTCTAAAGAATTACAAACATTATGGGCAGATGAAGATGAATGATTTTGCAGAAAAAACAAAATTTAATATAAATGACATAATAAAAATATTGCCTCATAGATATCCATTTATTTTAATTGATAAGATTGAAATTGTTAAGCCAGGGGAATCTCTTACTGCTTTAAAAAATATTACAATTAATGAACCTTTTTTTCAGGGACATTTCCCAGGCCAACCAATTATGCCAGGCGTCCTATCTCTGGAAGTTCTATGTCAAGCAGGATCTTTTTTGATGTTAAATCAAGTAGATGACCCTCTTAAGAAAAATATGTTTTTTACAACTGTTGAAAAGGTCAAATTTAAAAGACCAATAGTTCCAGGCGACCAATTGATGATTAACGTTGAACTGATTAAGAAAAAACTTAATCTATGCAAATTCCATGGGGTATGCAGCGTTGATGGTAACATCGCTGTTGATGCAACTTTTACAGCGAATCTTGTAGATAGAGCACGGGAATAATATTTCTAGTTTGATTCATCCAACGGCAATAATTCATAAATCAGCCGTTTTGGGAACCAATGTAAAGGTTGGTCCTTACTCCGTTATAGAAAATGATGTGACAATAGGAGATGATTGTAAAATTGGGAATTTTGTTACCATATGTTCCGATACTTCCATTGCAGAAGGTTGTCATATTTTGCATTGTAGTTCCATAGGGGAGATACCTCAAGATCTAAAATTTGACGGTGAAAAAACAAAAACCATCATTGGTGCTCGTACAAAAATTAGAGAGTATGTCACGGTGAATAGAGGTACCAAGGCTCTTGGAGAAACAATAATTGGTTCTGATTGCTTGCTAATGGCCTCAACACATATTGCCCATGATTGCATTTTAGGTGACAATGTGATAATGTCTAATTTGTCAACTCTTGGAGGCCATGTTGAGGTTGGTGAATGGGCTGTTTTAGGAGGTGGAGTGCTTGTGCATCAGTTTACAAAGGTAGGCGCACATGCATTTATAGGTGGAGGCTTTAGGGCAGTTCAAGATGTGCCTCCATTTATTTTAGCAGCCGAACATCCCCTTTCATATAAGGGTGTTAACTCAGTTGGATTGAAAAGGAGAGGATTTTCACTAGAAGATAGAAAATTGATAAAAAAGACATATCATGTCTATTTTAAATCTGGGTTGAATAGGGATGATGCTTTGAATAAAATAAAAAAAGAAATTCCATCTTCCGTAATCAAGGACCAGATCATTAATTTTATACAAACATCTGATAGAGGGATTATTTAATCTTATTTTGTGAAAATTGTTTTAAATATTAGTCTATTATTATCATTTTTATTCCCTCAATCAGGTAATTTTAACGTTACTAATGGCAATGCGAATGACCTTGTTTATTCTGCATCCTTTTGGCTTGGCGGTTCCCAAATGATTGACCCAAACTCTACTAACCGACTTTTTGTGCAAACTGGATTGTCATCAATTTATATTGAAGAAAACTCCAGTTTTTTACAATATCCAAATATTGATATTGGATTAAAAGTAACAAAAAATCTATCACTGACATGTAAGTCTTATGGTTTTCAATCAGTAGATGAAAATCCACAAGTTCTAGGCGGTGGAATTCAATATTATTCTGGGGCCAAGGATACTTTGAATTGGAGTACTTCCTTGCAACGTGTTGATCTAAAGGGATTGAAACATTTCCACATGACCTCATTGTTACTTGATTTTAGAAAATGGTTTGGATGGAATAATTATAAATTGCGAATTGGTACTGGTACAATTTTATTTAAAGAGCGTTCCTTATCTGGTGACCATGGTTTTCCTAGTAAAATGGAAGGTCAAATAAATTTTCTTGGTATTGATTTGATTATTCCAGTATCAATACTAACGCTAGGCATGGAAACTCGAATCAGTTCTACTAGAGTGATGACATCATTGTATGTGCAAAAGGAAATATTCTAGTGAAAAAGCGTATTTCCATATTAGGGTCTACTGGATCCATTGGAGTAAACACCCTTGAGGTTGTATCACAATTGAAAGATGAGTTTGATATAATTTATCTGTCTACCAATAAGAACACTGATTTATTACTAAAGCAAATAAAGAAATTTAATCCCAAGGCTGTTTCTGTAGCGGATGAAACATCCAGTGACAAAATAAAGGACCAATTAAATTCAATGGGCGTAGAACTACTAACTGGTAGGAGCGGACTATTGGATCTAGCTCAAAGAGACGACATAGACATTATGCTCAATGGTTTGGTGGGAGCATCCGGAATGGAGCCCACCCTATGTGCAATTAATGCAGGCGTGAACATTGCTTTATCAAATAAGGAAAGCCTTGTTATGGCTGGAGACATTATTAATGGAGCCTTAGAGGAATCTGAATCAAACCTATTCCCAGTTGATAGCGAACATTCGGCTATCTGGCAGTGCCTAGTAGGTGAAGATATAAATGATGTAAATCGTATCATACTGACAGGAAGTGGTGGACCATTTAGAAAAAGATCATTAAATACATTTCCTGATATAAAAGTTGAAGAGGCTCTCGCTCATCCCAATTGGGACATGGGAAATAAAATAACGATTGATAGTGCAACAATGATGAACAAGGGATTTGAGGTAATTGAAGCCTATTGGCTATTTGGGTTTAACCAAGAAAGGATAGATATTGTAGTGCATCCTCAATCCATCATCCATTCCATGGTTGAAATGAATGATGGTGCCATTAAAGCTCAAATGGGAGTCCCAGATATGAAAGTACCAATACAATATGCGTTAACTTATCCAAAACATATAACCGCATCATGGGAGAGGCTTGATTTTTTTAATTGTGGTGACCTTACCTTTCAAGAGCCTGATCTTGAAAAATTCCCATGTATTTCACTGGCCTTCAAAGCATTAGAGCGCGGAGGCACATCTGGTGCCGCTCTAAATTTGGCAAACGACATTACTGTTGATCTTTTTTTGAGGAATAAAATAACATTTACAGACATTCCTAGAATAAATGAGACAATAATGGAGGAGCATCCTTGGACAGGTCATCCTAGTCTTGATGATATTAATAATCTTAGTATTTGGGTGAAAGATAAGATCAATGATTATTGATTTAGTGGAACAAAAATCTACTTTTTTTGTAGATTAGATACATATGACAACTCTCTGGGCATTTATTATACTTCTTGGCGTCCTGATCACGATTCATGAATATGGACATTTTATGGCTGCAAGATCTGTTGGGGTTAGAGTAGAACGTTTTTCCATTGGAGTTCCTCCACGATTTATCACGATTGAATCTGTTGATAATGGGCTATTATGCAAATTGTTCTTTTTCAAACGTACTGGAGGATCATTCAAGTGGAAACCAATTTTTCAAAAACATTTTCAAAGACCTGGCAGATTAGGGTCTGGAACTGAATATGCTATCGCTTTGTTACCATTGGGTGGTTATGTAAAAATGGCTGGGATTATTGATGAAAGCATGGACATGAAAATAGAATACGAAGATGATGAGTTTATGTCCAAACCACTATGGGCAAAGTTATGGGTTTTGAGCGCTGGAGTAATAATGAATACAATACTAGCATTCATTATTTTTGCATCATTGGGGTATTATCAAGGCTCTGCCGAGATAAAAGATGAACCCGTTGTCTCAGAAATAATTGCAAATATGCCAGCAGAATCGGCTGGAATAGTTGCAGGCGATAGAATCATAAAAGTAAATGATAACCAAGTTGAGACTTGGAGTGGCTTAACAAATTTGATAAAAGCTAACCCAAATACCAAGATTGCTCTAACTATTGAAAGAGCAGGTTCAAAAATGGATTTAGATATTACCACAACTTCTAATATCATTCCTGCAAAGCATGGTATGGATACAGTAGGAGTATTAGGTATTTACCCCGAATTCTTATATATGGATATTACGGTAAGTGAGGCTATTTCTATTGGATGGTCTAGGACTATTGGAAGTTTTGGAATGATAATTGAGAGTTTGCGTATGTTAGGTTCTGGAGATGCATCAGTTTCTGATTTTGGTGGACCGATCATGATTGCACAACTTGCGGGTCAGACGGCCGAGGCTGGTATGATACCATTTCTTACTTTTATGGCACTATTAAGCGTCAACCTTGCATTTTTGAACATCTTACCTATTCCAGGTTTGGATGGGGGACATATTTTCATTCATCTCATTGAGGCAGTAATAAGGAAGCCCTTGACATTGAAGACCAGAATTGCCATCCAACAAATTGGTATGGCTTTCCTTCTAATACTAATGGTCACAATTATATTTCAGGATATAACTAGACTATTTAATTAACAATATTTTCTAATTCAAGAACCAGAGATCCATATTTTAGTTTGAGCCATATTTTTACTGGATATTGATGCTTATCCTTTGAAAACAGCATTGACATCTGGGCTTTATTTTTAAAATTTTTCTTATTTGTTCTTATCGGTGTCACTCTTGTACATAAAAACTTTCCAGCAGGAACGACAGTTTCAATATCCTCTTCTATTAAAATGCTCAAGGGCATTATTTTTCTTCCTTGAATGGTGTTCAAAGTATCTACTTTCATGTTTGCAATGTTCTTATTGCGAAAATAATAGAACAATGAATACGGAGATTGGGTTCCCTTATTAATTTTTAAAGTATCATTTTTTACAACCACATGACCAGACAAATGATCGAAGAACATTTCTTGAGAGCGCTCATAACTCCCTTCTTTGATTGATAACGATTCCTTAATTGTAAATAATGAGTCTTCACTAAGCCAAAGGTCGATTCTATCGTTTATAGGGAATAAATAATGCGTCAAGCCCTTTGATTTTGCAGTGAATTGTACATGGTATGTTTTCACACCATTAATTTTTTCTTTTCCAATGACCTCTAATTTTGCATTTGCTGCAGGAACCCCTCCGAACGAAGCATTATAGTGAAGTAATTCTCCCACTTCAAAAGGATTGTTTCCTGAAAGTGAGGAACATAGAATGAAAAACAAGGTTAATTTCATTATGAGCGTAGGACTTTCCACCTATTTCCCTTGAATTGATATATTTTGGATCCCTTACCTTTGATGATCCCATCATCAATACATAAATCTATTTCGTTATGGAACTCTTTTGATATTTTGTTGGGATCGGTATGTGGGGCTTGACCAGAACGATTAACACTTGTTGTAGTAATGGGTTTTGAGTAATTCTGAGCCAGATTGATGCAAAAATCATGATTTGGAATTCTTATTCCTAGTGACCCTGCATCTCCAATAATCAATTTTGATACAATATCATCTATTATTGGCACTATAATTGTTGTTTTTGGCCCAAATTTTTTTTTTGCATTTTCTTTTTCAACATTAGAAAGGTTCATCCATGATAATCCAGTTTCAATATTTGGACATAAAACGCTCATGGGACCTTGCCTTTGTTTAATTAAATTAAGTCTTTGAATCGCATCATCATTGGATGCATCACACCCAAAACCATAAATGGTATCTGTCGGGTATGCAATGATTCCACCTTTTTTTAAAGTTTTGCATGCTTTTCTTTGAGCAGATTGGTCATTGATTGATATTCGTTCAAACATGAAAAGTTTATTCTATGGTCTAGTTTTCCATCTTCTATGAAACCAAAAATATTGTTCTGGGTTCTTTCGGATGTTGTTTTCAAGAATGGTTGTATAATTCTGAGTGATATCAGTAAGGTTTTGACTTGATGTGTCTACTGAACAAAACCGTATCTCATAATGCATGAATGATTTTTTGATGCAAGTCCCAATCATCATGGGAGCGGAGGTCTTAATATGAAAGAGCGCTGCCCCTTTAGGTGTTGAGGCTGGGTAACCAAAAAAATTAACGAATACACCTTTTGTTTTTGCATCCTGATCGCTTACAAGGCCCAGAATTCCATTTTTTGATAAAACATCATACATCTTTTCAATCGGTTCTTTCCTGAAGATATGTTTGGTCCCGGCAATCTCTCGTTGTTCCTGAAAGAATCTATTTGCACCTCTATTTTTTTGTCTTTGTGCTATTCCAGTAAATAAAGGAGTATTCTCACCAAGCCATTTCCCTAATATCTCCCAACATCCAAAATGACCTGTAATGAAAATAACACCCTTACCTTGATGCAAGGATGATTTCAAGATATCTTTTCCAATAACATCTATTTTGATTCCCCCCCATGATTTAGGGATGGAAATAAAATCGATGAAGTTTTGAGAAAAGAAAAAATAGATCTTTTTTAACATCAAGTTTATTTTTTTGTCTGACCATTTTGGGAATGCCATTTTCAAATTATTTCTTGCAAGTTCTTTTCGAAGGTCAACATAATGGTATAATAAACTTGCTAGGTAACTTGCTAACCGATGTCTTGATCTTTTTGACATACCTGATAGCCAGTTTTTGCAGAGGTTAAGAAAAAAATATGTGAATGCATGAGATTGTTTCATCTTATATCGAAATTACGACGATGTTATAACTATATTTTGGTCGATTTTTATTTAATATTAAATGAGATTCATGGTAATGAAACGTCTTTTATTTTACACAATATTCACTATCTCAACTTTGTGTGCAGAGATGGTTTATAGAATCCCAATTGAAGGGACGATCGATCTTGGTTTACCTCCTTTCATTCAAAGAACCTTGGAGGATGCTGAATCAAATAATGCAACATTGGTTATTTTTGATATCAATACTTTTGGGGGTCGTGTTGATGCTGCCACACAGATTAAGGATGCCATATTAGGTGCTGATATTACTACGATTGCATACATAAATAGGCGTGCAATTTCTGCAGGAGCACTGATCTCATTATCCTGTGAAAAAATATTCATGACCGGTGGAGGTTTGATCGGTGCGGCAACAGCTGTGGATATGTCCGGGAAAAAAGGAAGCGAAAAGGTCATCAGTTTCATGCGTGAGGAAATGGCTTCTACTGCTGAAAGACGTGGACGGAGTAAAGACATAGCAAGAG
>CAYZJY010000035.1:0-18497 GCA_964478995.1 uncultured bacterium | reverse complement strand
TCCAACCTCTTCTTGAAAAAATTCGTTTGTAGGCACCAAAAGGAAGTATGGCCTGTTTATCAACACTAAATAACCCTAGAAATTTCCCCTGTTTCTCAAGGACTCCAATCACTCTGAATTTCATATTATCGATCTTTATGTATTGCCCTATGGGATCCTGATCTCCAAAGAAGGCTTCCTTTATACCATCACCTATCACTGTAACTCGAGAACCAGACCGATCCTCATTCTTCGTAAAAAACCTACCACTAGCAATATTGGTACTAATGGTCTCCATGTAATCTTCATTGGTGCCAAATATCTCAGTCCGAGTCTCTTTATCCTTGTACGACAATGATGCACCTCGTTGCATGACAGGTGCAACTGCCATTGCATATTGGGATCTTTCTCTTATCTTGTCTACATACTCAGGTAACATCTGAGGTCTATTTCTTACCTCCCACCAATCCATGTCACTAAACCATTCATAGCGACTGACATATAAAATATCTTTGCCAAGCCATGACATGCTACTCTCGAATGATCTGTCAAGGCCAGAAATGAGTGTCCCCATCAGTGTCACAGATAGAACCCCAATTATGATTCCTAAGGCTGTGAGAATAGACCGTGTCTTGTTAGCAAATACGGCAGATAAAGATATTTTGAAGTTTTCTAAAAATAGAAGGATCATGTGGATTCTCTTTTCAGATCCTCAATGATCTTCCCATCAAATAAACGAATAACTCTATGGGCATGTTGTGCTATTTGATCCTCATGGGTAACAAGGATGATGGTGTTTCCTCTATCATGCAAATCATCAAGAATATTCATGATCTCATGGCCGCTTTTGGAATCAAGATTCCCTGTTGGTTCATCTGCAAGAATAATTGATGGATTGTTAACCAGAGCTCTTGCTATGGCGACACGCTGTCTCTGCCCACCGGAAAGTTCATTTGGTTTGTGATGAGATCTATCCGAGAGCCCTACACTATCAAGTGCCTTTGATGCCATTTCTGCTCTTTGGTCTTTTCGAATATTTGCATAAACAAGCGGAATCTCAACATTATGCTGCGCTGTAGCCTTTGGAAGCAAATTAAAGGTTTGAAAGACAAAACCAATTTTTCGATTTCTTATGGAAGCTAGTTGGGCATCATCCATCACCTGCACCATCTCACCCTCAAATTCATACAACCCTGAAGTTGGTGTATCTAGACACCCAATCATGTTCATCAAAGTTGATTTCCCCGAGCCTGAGGGTCCCATGATCGCTAGATATTCATTTTCCTGGATATTGAGATCAATGCCATCAAGCGCGCGAACTTCCTCGCCACCTACATTGTAGATCTTATGAATGTTTTTTAGTGAGATAAGATCCATGGGTCAACTAAGATTTAATAAAATATTTATTAAATTAACTATTTCATTCTTATTTACTGGCCTATTCATCACCGCTAGATGAATTATCATTAACCGATACTAAAGTGCCATGAAATAGTTCCTTACTTAAAATACGGTAACCACCTGTCACGATCATTTCTCCAATACCGACACCTGACCTTACAGAATAATGGTTCTCACTTGATTCTCCAACATCAATAGGCCTAACAATCGCAAACTTCTTATTTGGCGGTGCTATTTGATCGTCGAATTTGTCCTCCAAGATAAAAACTACATCAATAGGTTCGATCTTTTTAAACGATCTTCCCTCATCCTCATCTTTTCTCTTCCATTTCTTTTCATTTGTCTTCTTATTAGATTGATCAGCATAGTTTTCTGGCCTAGATGTCAGAGACTGTATCGGTATTGAAAGAACATCTTCAAGCGTCTCAGTAATTATATTGACCGTACTACTCATTCCAGGTCTTATTTTATCTGGAACAGACAGCATTCTAACCTTCACCTTAAAGTTTGTTACTTGGTTTTGTACACCCATGTTTGTTGATTTAGCAGTATGTGCAATCTCACTTACCACTCCATGGAAAACAGTATCAGGATAGGCATCAATCTCTATTTCAGATGTATCACCGATCTCAATCTTAACCACGTCATTCTCATTTACATCAACCTCCACCTCCATTCTATCTAGATCTGCCACTGTCATCAAGACACCAGGATTGAACATTCCCCCAACTGCCATCTCCCCCTCTTCTTTAGTGATGCTTGTAACTATTCCGTATTTGGGAGCGGTAAGACGGGTTTTTGATAGTTCATCTTCAGCAGACAATAAATTTGCATTTGCTTGTTCAGATTGGCTCAGGGCAATCTGATAGGAGGCCTCTATCTGTTCAAGTTCTTGCTTAGAAATCAAATTTTGAGAAAAGAGCGACTCAGTGCGCTCCATCTGAGACTGGACCTTGCGGAGGTTGGCCTCTGAGGATTTAACCTGAGATAAAGCATTATTGTACCTTGGACGAATTTGTTTTTCATCAATACTAATCAAATGCTGACCAGGTTCGACTGTGTCTCCCTCAATCACTGTGATTTGAGTGATCCATCCTGTAATTGTAGACGTAATCTGCACTGCCTCCTCTGGCTGGATTTTTCCACTTGCATTTACCTTATGTATAATATCTCGTGTTTCAATCAATTCGACCTCTACCTTGAGGCCTTCTTCAGATCCAGACCCTGAAATGAAATAACCAAAGGTTCCAATTAATATAATTAATATTGGTATCCAGACTTTTTTCTTTTTTAACATGTCTAACATCTTATTCTTCTTTTATTTTGTATTCTAAATCTAGCGTGCCAAGAACAGCTTTCAAGCTCGCCTCTTGCACTCGAGCGTCATGGACGGCATTAATGAGATTTGAGTTGGAACGGATCAGTGAGACCTGTGCGTCAAGAACCTCAAGGATTGTCGCAGAGCCTAAACTATAACGCTCTCTAGCCAACTTAAGATCTTCCTCTGCTGATGAGACCACTGATTGATTCAAAGGTATGATCTCTGCATAATTGGTCAGAGTCTCACGAATTAATTCTGCTTGAACCCGGAGATCATTTAAAAGCACAGTGTAAGAATATTCTGCCTGTTGTTTTGACAATCTAGCCTGCTGTTGCTGAATGGATAGAGAATTACCAAAATAGATGGGCACAGACAAGGATAGATTTACACCCACGTTCCAGTTATCCTTGAAAGCATCGACAAATTCATTACTTGTTTGGCCATTGGCAGAATAATTTATGGATGTATTAAGGGATGGCAATCTTAATCCTCTTTTCATCTGGTAGGATATGTTGCCTATGGTGACTTGGGCCTTAGAAATAAGTAGGCTGGGGTTTTGGTCCTTTAATATTCTCATTACTTCTCCACTAGAAGGTATGCCTGAAGCGACCCACTCATTCTCAGTGGCAGTAATATCCTGCCCAAAGTCCTGTAGACCCATGTCATTAAATAGTATTCTGCGAGCATTTTGGAGACTTGTTTTTTTATTTAGCATGTCTACACGTGCTTGACCCTGTGCTACTTCGGCCTTTAATAGATCAGTTCTTTTTACCACACCAAGATCAAATTGCTTCTTAACAAGAGAGACCTGCTGGGTCGACATTTCTAAATTCTTTTCTGACACATCCAAAAGCTTCTGAGATTGCAGAAGACCATAATATGACTGTATGACCTTTTGTATTACTTGCGTATTAACTAATCTTTGATTGAGTTTTGCTATGTCAAGGTTTCCTCTGGCCTGTCGAATTAGATTCAATGATCGTCCACCATCATAGATCGTCTGATTAAGTGAAATTCCTGCAGAGTAACTATCAAAATGATCTGTGCGTGAAGTATCAACTTTGTATTCTTCATCGATATTGATATTTTCCTGTTCTGGAAAATAATTGACACCTCTACCCCCACTGGCTTGAACGGATGGAAGAAGCCCACTGTATGAAGCCTTGAGTCCTTTCGATGCAGAAACCACTCCAATCTCTGCAGATAGAACCGTCTTCTTTTGATCGATCGCTATCTGGATACAATCATTAAGAGTATAGCCTTGGGCATTGACGATGCTAAGGAAAAGAAAAATATATTTTAAAACAAAATTAATATTCATTTAATAGATACAAAATTTAAACTTGAAAGTTGCAAAATCTTTTAATGATTAGGCTTGAATTGTGGACCTGGTTTTAGTTTTTTGGATTTGAATAATCGTCTTTTATTTTAAGAAGATATTCCATGGCATCATCGTGAGTATTACCAATTTCTCCTTCAAGGATTGCTTCTTCAATTGCTTTTTTAATATCTCCAACAGTTCGCCCCTCACTCAAACCACAGACAGACATGATCTCCTCACCGCGCACTGGAGATTGGAATGCTATCATTGAATCTCTTTCATTGACATTAGACATCTTTTCTTCCACCTTCTGAAAATTTTTAAGGTACTGCTTAACTTTTTTTGGATTTTTTGTTGTAATGTCTGCTCTACATAGAATCATTAGATCCTCAAGGTCTTTTCCAGCAGCAACCATTAAACGCCTTACGGCTGAGTCTGTCACAATATCTTTTACCAAAGCGATTGGACGAAGATGCAATAGAGTCAACTTTTTTAAATAATCCCGTAAATCATTTGAAAGTTTCATTCTTTTAGCAACCACATCTAACATTTTTTCACCAATTGCATCGTGGCCATGAAATGTGTATCCTTTTTTTTCATCTATTCTTCTAGTAATTGGCTTTGCAATGTCATGCACCAGAGCAGCAAATCTTAGTTCCATCTTATCCGATAATTTTGCTGAGTTGTCTACAACTTGGAGTGTATGTGCGAATACATCCTTGTGGTGCCATTCTGATGTCTGGTCCATTCCATGCATTGCATGTATTTCAGGAAAAACTATTTCCATCAATCCTGTCTTTTGGAGAATTGCTAGACCAATGGAAGGCTTATCTGTATTTAGGATTTTGATGAATTCATCTCTTACTCTCTCGCTTGATACGATATGAAGTCTAGATGCCTGCTCTTTCATGGATCTACGACAATCATCATCAATTGCGAAGCCTAATTTTGAAGCAAAATATGCTGCTCTCATCATCCTTAGAGGATCTTCAGAAAATGTCTGATCTGGATCTAGTGGTGTTTTAATTATTTTTTTCTCTATATCTGATATACCACCAAAGGGATCTGTTAAATCCCCAAAGTTAGATGAACCAATGTCCAAGGCCATTGCATTTATGGTGAAATCTCTTCTTAAAAGATCACCGTCAAGATCAGAATAGATCACTTCAGATGGCTTCCTTGAATTATCGTCATAATTTTCCTTTCTTGCAGTCGCCACCTCAATCTGGAAATTTTTTCCAGGAATCAGTGCGGTACCAAATTTTTCAAAAGGAACAACTTTATTTTTGCCTAATTCATTTGCTAATCTTTCTGCAAATGGTATGCCCTCTCCTACCGTCATAATGTCTATGTCATTAATGGTATTCCCCATCAAAAGATCTCTGACAAAACCTCCTACAACATAAGTTTCGATTCCCTCTTTATCACCTAAAGTGCCAGCCACTTTAAGAATAGAATTAACTGAGTCATAGTCAGAGGAATTCAATATGTCTTTAATATTTGCCATACCTTAAATTACCTAGATTCATCAAATACAAACACCTTGTAGATAAAAGTCATTTTTATCAATTTCCTGTTGTGACCAATAGACTCATATTCTTCATTTATCTGTTTTTCATATACGTTAGTGTAACTCTTGCTCAATTCTCATCTGTAGATGTTACTATCGATGATCGATTATTAAGAAGCGATGAAAAACAGGAAATAATCAATCTTAATAGCGCTATCAAAAGATTTTATCTAAACACGACTTGGGATGATAACTATAGTGATCTATCTATTCCACTATATATCCAGATCATCTTTGAAGGTCTGACAGAAAAAGGTAATGAATCCATATACAATTGCCAGGCGCTTTTCTCAAATGGAGGAGACCTTAGATATTTTGATAAAAATGTACAATTTTATTACAATTCTGGAGGTAGTCTATACTATGACCCTGTACTATTTGAGCCACTGACAGGTTTTTTAGCCTATTATGGTCACCTCATCTTAGCAGGTGAAATTGACACATACGAGTTCAATGGTGGTAACAACTCATTTGAACTTGCAAGAGACATAGCATTGAGAGGCTCTTCATCTGATTATAAGAAAGGATGGGGCTCTAGAACAACGCTTGTAGATAATCTCAATAGGAATAATGGACTTAGAAAAGCAAGACTCGCATGGTACATCGCATTGGATCTTTTCAAAGATGGTGACATGGATGCAGCACTAGAAGAGATGAATACAATGCTGAATGGCCTTGATCAATCATACAGAGATGTAGGTAGAGATAATCACACTCAATATTTCTTGAAAATTCAATCTGAAAAAATCGCTAAGATACTTTCAATGTTGGGGCAAAAAGAATTATTGATGGACATGAAAGAACTAGACCCTGATAGACGAGACCAATATCAGTCTGCCTTGGAGACTATATCTAAATAGGTCTTTTTCCCTGCCAAGAAGTGAGCTAAAACAACTGGTGTCTTGCAAATTTTTTTTAGGACATCTCTATCTTTAAGTTTTCGAATCACACTAAAACGATTACGTTTATTGATAATGGTGAGTGGATGAAAGACCACCCATGCCATGGACCTCAAGATACCCGATACATGATTGAAATCAATCTTTACCATGGCATATCCCAATGCAATGAATTCAAGCATTATCCTTATCGTTCCAAAATAAAATGCATTTGCAACAGAATAATTAGAGAATAACATCAATAGACTATTGCGATGATTTAAATAATATTTACGATGACTATGCATCGGTAATGAAACTGCATTCTTGTGTAAAACCACTGACCTGGGCTCTACCCATACTTCATGGCCCATCGCCTGCAAACGCCAGCATAGATCTATCTCTTCCATGTGCGCAAAAAATATTTCATCAAACTTCCCTGCTTGGATAAAGAGATCCTTTTTTACCATTATTGATGTGCCTGATGCCCAAAAGCATTGAGAAGGATCGTCGTACTGTCCCCTATCCTTTTCCTGCTCTAAAAATAATCGTCCTCTTGCAAATGGATAGCAAAACAAATCCATGTGCCCCCCCGAGCCTCCTGCATAATCAAAAATAGTTCTATCAAAATAATTTAAAATTTTTGGCTGAACAGCAGCAATGTTATCTTTATGCTCAATGCATCTTGTGAGATGGTCTAGCCAGTCTGGATACTGCACTGTATCATTATTTAAAAATACCAAGTAATCGCCATTGGCGATTTCCACACCTCTGTTACATCCACCTGCATATCCAAAATTCTGGTCATTTTCTATGAGAGTGATATCTGGGTGGTTATCCTTCAGCCACTGTTGACTACCATCAGATGAGGCATTATCACAAACTATGATCTCATAAGAATCAAAAGAGGTCTGCTTTAATGAATCAATGCACTCTGATAGTATTTGAATACCATTCCAATGTGGAATGATTATTGAAACTTTAGGCAGGAGCCTGGTCATGAAGACCTGATGATTTTATCCGCCAGAGCGAACCTCATTTAAGATCTTTCTTGCATTATCATCATTTGGATTTCTATTCACCCAGTCAGATAATATGATCTCAGCCTCACCTAGATTATTGGTTGCTCTATATATGAACACAAGGGATGAAACAATTTCTGGATAGGCTTTCTCCCAACGCGCCCACTTACCTTTTTTCATTGTTTTTCTGTTAAAACCCTGTACTCTTATCATTGCCTCCATCTGTAGAAAATCTGTCCGCATTTCCTCCAAGGTCTCAATGGCCTTGTTTGTATCATTTAATTCTCTATAGAATGTGTTGGCATAATCAACACGATTAAGTGGTTTCCCGCCTTCGCGATCCAGTAGTGCTTCCATAATCCCTCTCATGGACTCCTTCTCTCCAAGATCGCCATATATACGAGCAACCTGATAATGTAGATCCTCAGATTGAATGGGGATGGTATTCTCTGGAATTTTTTCCTCCATCTTATCCAATGTAAGTATGATCCTTGCTTTTAAGTCAGCCAATTTCTCTTCTGATCTATTCTTCTTCAACTGATTTTGATAATCCATGTAATAAGTGAATGCCAACTGTACATAAGCGCTTCTGTAGTTTTGTAGAAGGCGCTTTGTTTGCTTATTAAAGTAGATGGATTCATTTCCAAGATTACGAAACATGTATCCAGGCTGATATTCTTTGGACCAACCTTGATTTGATCCTTCTTTGGGCGTGCCTTCCTGACCACGATCAGAGAGTGATAGGTCTGTCATATTAGTATAAAATTCATCTGAATCAAAATTTGTTGACCATTCTTTTGGCCCCACATCCATCATCAAATTATCATACATCTTATCTGTATCAACTGGTGATGTTTTATGACTTTTCAATTGAAATGTAAGTCCCTGCATATCGAGATAATTATCAAGACCTATTCGATTTTGCTGAGACACAGTCACAGCGAAATATATGGGTATTCGCCAGGCGGCATCATTGATGATTCGCATTATCATCATGTCTTGGACCCTGAGGGCTTGTCCCTGGTATGTTGGTCTCATCTCCCATTCTATGTAACCTTTTTTATTTTTTGGATCATTTTGCACAGGAACCTGAACCTTTTTCTTCTCCCAACGTGTAAGACTTGATGTTATTTGATCAATCTTTCTATCACTAAGTGAGATGAATTGTGTCTCTTTCGGACGTTTATCTCGCCATTGCTTTATGTACCAAGGAGTATTGAGAAGACTAAGATTTACAACTGCTACATCAGTTCTTACATTTTCTACCTCTTGGAGATACCATAATGGAAAGGTATCATTATCTCCATTGGTGAAAATAATACCGTTAGGCTCACAAGATTGAAGTAGGTTATAACTATAATCCCATGCAACAAAATTACCAGAACGATCATGTGAATGGTAATTGGCTCTGGCCATTACAGTTGGAATAAAGAGAATCTGTAATAACAATGCCAGTGTAATCAATCTCTTACCGAGTTCTGCATCTTTGATAGACTTGCTTATCCATTCGCTGATTGCAGCAGTTCCTACTCCTATCCACACTGAAAAGGCAAAGAAACTTCCTACATATGAATAATCTCTTTCCCTTGGCTGCGGATCATCCTGGTTAAGATAAATGATAATAGCATATCCCGTCATTATAAATAATGACATTAGAGAAAATGCCATCCTCTCATCACGATAGGCATGATAGAACATTCCTATGATCCCAAGAATGAATGCCAGAGGTAGACCAAATTGGGTAAGATCAATGCCATCTTCATTATTTTTTGCACCCATCTTGATCACACCAGGGTCTATAGCAGGACCTCTACCTGCAAACTGCCACAAAAAATATCGGTTATACATTTTTCGTATTTGATAGTCCCAGAAATAATCCCACTGCTTACCAGTTTGATGCCTGCCATAGGCCCTTTTTTGTGAAGAAGAAAATGCCCTTCCCTGGCCTTCAGGATAGCCAACAACTTCGTGGATGGGTGGAATCCCCTTAAAACGTCGAGGTAATATTGAGACGTCACCATACTGCTCACGCTCAAGATAAGCTATGAATGCCTCAACTGTCTCAGGATCATTTTCATCTATCCCGGGATCTTGATTGGACCGTACAAATATCAATGCATAGGTAGAATAACCGATGAGGACAAGAACCATTGATGTAAGAGAAACCGATATAAGTTTTCTTTTATTTGCAATTGCCCACATCATTGCTCCAAATATGCCAACAATTAATAACCCTGTTGAAAAGACCCCAATGGAATCTGCTATTTTCGGCATGCCTTTGATAATAATGTTATGTATAATAAAAAAGACCACTGCAGTAATCGCCATGGTAATTCCAAAAGTGGACCACTCAAATCTATATTTCCTAAAATAGATGACAAGCGCAACAAAAGGGAGGGTCAATAAATTTAATAAATGCAAACCTGTTGCTAATCCAATCATGTATGCAATGATAAGAATATATCTCTCGTGTCCTTTATCATCTGCCTTTTCACTCCAGAGTAATATGAGCCAGACAACGATGGCCGTAAAAAAAGTACTGAATGAGTATACTTCTGCTTCCACAGCATTGAACCAATGGCTATCTGTAAAAGCAAACGTAAGGGAACCCACAAGCCCAGCACCAAAGGTTATCAAAGAGTCACGTTTCGACTCTAATTTCCCTCGCCAATGATTAATGACCTGCACAATGATAAGATAGAGAAAAAATACAGCAAAAGCGCTTGATATTGGCGATAGAATATTCACACGAAAGGCTATGTCCTGACTGATGGGTAGCATCGATGCTATCCTGCCCAATAATAAGAATAATGGGCTACCTGGAGGATGTGGGACACCAAGGGTATATGATACAGCAATGAATTCACCACAATCCCAATAGGAAACAGATGGCGCCATGGTATCATAATAAACTAAAAAAGATAGGACTAAGACAAAGAATGCCATCATGCGGTTTATGCGAACATAATCAGGGTGAATCATTCTTCCTCCAATGTGCCATTAGCAATATTTTCATCAATTTCATGTTTATAATCTTTGGGAGATTTCTCTTGAATAAATTTCATTTCTAATTCACTAACAGTGTTAATCAACATTTGTTCCTCATATTCTGTCATATTACCTCTAGCCTTTGATTGAAGCATACTCAATAAATTGATATAATAAGATGCTTGATCTAGATTTACATCTATCTTTTTTGTTACTGGATTTTCCACTTCCCCTAGAGCAATCAATGCACTGGTCTTAAATGTGCTCACAAGATATAAGAAAAGGCGCTCTTCTTTATTAAGGCTTTCTTGCCCCATCCAAATCTCCATCAGGATTATTAATGATCAATTTAAAGTCGGGGAATTTAATTCGACCAAGAACCATACAAAATGTTTCATCATGATAGTTTTATATTATCCAAGTAATGTGCATAATCACTAATGAACCATTCTCTTAGCATTTTATTTGAATCATTTTTCAGACTCTTGTCATCATCAATCACAGAAAACGCAGCTGACCTTGCATCTCTTATTAGAGCACCATCTAAAACCATATCTGCGATTTTAAACTGGAAGAACCCTGACTGCCTGAGCCCGAAAAATTCCCCAGGCCCCCTTAATTTTAAATCTTCATCTGCTATGATAAAACCATCGCTTGTTTTTTCCATTACTGCTAATCTATTTCTAGAGGCGTCAGTGACATTTCTTCTTACTAAGATACAATAACTCTTTTTTGTACCTCTACCTACTCGCCCTCTCAATTGGTGTAATTGTGTAAGTCCAAATCTTTCTGCATGTTCGACCAACATCACTGTTGCATTGGGAATGTCTATCCCTACTTCTACAACTGTTGTGGAGATCAATATGTTTATTTCATTTCTCTCGAATCCATTGATGACATCATCCTTTTCATCCGATTTCATTCTGCCATGAACCAAGCCTACTTTTAAAGTGGAAAACTGAATCTTTGAAAGTTCATTGCAGGCTTCTATTGCAGCAGCAATGTCTAACTTTTCTGATTCCTCAACTAATGGATATACGATGATACACTGCCTGCCTTCAGAGACTTCATCTCTAATAAATTCATAGACCTTATTCATCCTTTCTGGTTCTACAACCTTGGTAACAACTGGAATACGATTCAAAGGTAATTCATCAATAATGGAAATATCCATGTCCCCATGATATGTTATGGCAAGTGTTCGGGGTATGGGAGTTGCGGTCATTGCCATTGAATGAGGATTATCTCCTTTATCTAGCAACGAAGAGCGTTGATTAACACCAAACCTATGCTGCTCATCAATGATGACAAGACCAAGATTTTCAAAGGATACATCATCTTGTATCAGTGCGTGGGTGCCGACTACAACAGAGATATTCCCTGTTCCCAAGCCTGAAATTATCGGATTCCTTTCAACCTTTTTCATTTTACCGGTCAAAAGGGCACATGGAATATTTATTTTATCTAATTGTTCTTTAAAAGAATGGAAATGTTGTTTTGCAAGAATCTCAGTTGGGGCCATTACCGCGACTTGAACGTTATTACCCACAGCAATTGCAGAAATGAGTATCGCAACTATGGTCTTCCCGCATCCTACATCTCCTTGGATCAAACGATTCATCGGAAAATTCTTTTTCATATCTAGGTGAACATCTTGAATGACCTGCTTTTGTGCATTGGTAAGTTCAAAGTCAAGTGTCTCAGAAATCGGTCTGAAATAAGGTCCAACATCTATCAATCTCTTTGCTCCAAGAGACTGTACAGTTCTCTTTCTTAGGGCTAGAAGAAGTTGTAGGAAAAAATGCTCATCGAACTTCAATCTTTTTTTTGCAGTTCTGAGGTCATTTATATCATCTGAAAAATGGATGTCTCGTAATGCCCTATTCAGATCAATCAGTTTATTATCATTTAATATACTTTCTGGCATTATCTCTGGTATTGGACCTAATTCAACAAATACATTCCTTAGTATTTTTCTAAGTCCTCTTTGGTCTAAGCCAGAGGATTTTAAATCCTGTGAGAGTGGATATACAGGTACTATGGTGCCTGTTTGCATTGGGTCTTCATCATCCATGAGTTTTTCAAATTCTGGATGGGTGATTGAAAAACCATTATACCATTCAACCTTTCCATTTATTGCAACCTTATCTCCTTGTTTAAACAGATCTTTTACATAGCGAACCCCATTGAACCAGTTCAAGGTCAGTAGGCCTGTGCCATCAGACACGATCATCTGAAACATGGTACCTCGACGTATTCTTTTTTCACCAAATGTTTCCACCTGTACAATAAGGGTCGCTATCTCCCCTTTTTTTAGTTCACGTATCGGAGTAAGAATTGTGCGATCGAGGTAACGCCTTGGAAAATAATATAGAATATCCTTAATGCAATGAATACCGAGTTCTTTAAATACTTTTTCTCGGCGGGGACCAACTCCCTTAATGGTGGAGATGGATTCAGTAAGATTCAAACATCACCCTTTCAGGGACTTATTTCCATTCTTTACGGTAAGTATAGTATACACTTTTTGTCTCACCAGCATTTAAGGTCAAGGGGAAATGAACTGTTGAAGCATCTTTTTTCTGATAATTAAGAGATTCATCTTTAATGATCCAATCACCATTTATATGCTCAACAAGAAGAATATCAACTTCTTCATTCCGCGTGTTGGATACCTTGATCTCGATGACCGCTTCTTCACTCTTACGTTGACGGTCATAGTTTAAGACCTTTCGATTTCCAATCACATCAAAAGCACGGCCTGAGGTCAATGTAGTGGATTGTCCTTTGGGAACCTGACCCATGTTATCAGCACCTATGTACTCTAGGCCACTTGATTTCTTGTAAGAATACATCTCAACCTTGCCACCAGGGAGAGAAATGCCTAGGCCATTTGATTCCGTATTCTCCATGGTAAGTTGCACCTCCAGTGGTTCTTCTTTCTGACGACGTTCAGTATTCTCAAAGACATATTTCTTTGCATACCCTACATCCAAAGGTCCGTACATTCTAACGGTGATATTTTCTTTCGCACCGAGATCATGGGTATCATTCAATGAATAGATATGATAGTCTCCTAGTTCATCTTTTTCCATCATTGGCATTACATCTTTATTTGCATTCAAGGATGCGGCGCGATTCATTCTTTCTGGTCTTGGTCGCTTTATATTTGCCTTATTTAGGTTCCCCTCCACTAATTGTATAACTGCATTATTAAAATCCATGTCAGAACTATTTGATATGACTGCCTCGGCTATAAGTTCTCCCTTCTCTTCATTTATCATTTTTAAACGATAGACCGTATGCCATAAAAAATTATTCGTTTTATAGACCAATTCACCTTCAATATTCTGATTGGACTTAGATCTTAAATCCCAAGATAAATAAGGATGAAAGGAGGATTGAGGTAAATCCTTTTTCTTATTTCCAATATATTCAAGTTCATTTCTATTGAAAGAAATAATCCCAGATTGATGGGAAATCGTGACTGAACTTGGACTTATTTCAAGGAGTGTTCCTTTTACAAGTTTCCCTTCTTTTGGCTTCACCTGAATTTCTTCACCTCTTAGGGAATTGAAATAATCAGTACCAGAAAAAATATCATCATTAAATCGCTGGGTTAAAATATCAGTGCCCTCTATGTTTAAGAAAGGAGTTTCACGATGCATCCCATTAGGAATCTCATCCCAAGTAACATAACTATAACCTGAAGGTATAGACCAAGCAACAGGTTGTTTGATAAGTGCGGTACCATCTTTATATATTGTAAGCGTCGCTTCTGATGATTGAGCCAGTAACATTGAACTGATTAAAAAAATATATATAGTCTGTCTCATTTAAGCATTTCCAAATTTGAAGTTAATTTTTCTAATTCTTCATTTAGTTTTTTAAGATTTGATCTTTCTTTATTGACCACGTCTTCAGGTGCACGTTTTAGAAAATTCTCATTGGATAACTTTGAATTAATGCCATTGAGCAAACGGTCTATGTCTGACATTCGCTTCGTCATCCTTATCTTTTCTTCATCCAAATCTACTAATCCTCCAAGCGGAATGTACAATTCCATACCAACAGAGACTGCAGTAGCAGATTGTTCGGGCTTTTCCATGTTTCTTCCCATTGATATGTTTTCAACTCTTGCCAATGGTTTAATAAGTTCCAAATTACGATTTAAAAATTCTTCTTGCTCTTCTGTACAACGAATGAATAGATCTGAATGTTTTGCAGGAGGAACATTCATCCTGCTCCGAATGGATCTAATAGATGTTATTAGTTCTTTTAGGACACCCATATCTTCTTCAGCAGATTCATTGATCCTACCTGCATCATCCACCCAAGGGGCAATAATCAAATCGGGAGCACCATCAGGTCTAAATTGTGTCCATAATTCTTCAGTTATGAATGGTGAGAATGGGTGCAAGAGAGTAAGTACTGTACGAATGCAATTGAGTGAGACCAGCCTTGCAGTATCTGACCGGGTCTCAGAATCACCATAGAAACTAATCTTTGCAATTTCAACATACCAGTCACAAAAGTCACTCCAAATGAATTCATAAAGGATCTTTGCTGCTTCATTAAAATGAAAACGATCTAATTGGCGATTATATTCAGTGACCATATTTGACAATCTACTTAGAATCCACGCGTCTGCGAGACCTAATACTTGATCATCGAGTTCATCATTATGTTGATTTTCAGAATCAAGGTTCATCTGGATGAATCTGCACGCATTCCATAACTTATTCATGAAGTTTCTACCAATCTCTAATCGATCCTTGGAAAAAAGAACGTCCAACCCTTGTGGAGCCATGAGCATAATTCCAAATCTGACCGCATCGGTCCCAAACTCATTGAATAATTCAATGGGGTCTGGTGAGTTACCTAGTGACTTACTTAGTTTCTTACCAGTCTCATCCCTTAAAATTGATGTGAAGTAGACATCTTTGAATGGTTCTTCTTCCATGAATTCATAGCCTGTCATTATCATACGGGCAACCCAAAAAAAGATAATGTCTGGTCCTGTCACAAGAGTATCAGTTGGATAGAATTTATTGAGTTCCTCACTTTCACTTGGCCAAGAGTGAACTCCTATTGGCCATAGCCAAGAACTAGCCCATGTGTCCAATACATCCGGGTCTTGGCTCCAATTCTCTGGGTCGCTAGGTCCATCCACGGAAACATGAATTCTTTTTTTATCATCATTATGGTACCATACCGGTATCTGATGTCCCCACCATAATTGTCTACTGATGCACCAATCCTTTATATTATCCATCCAATGCTCGTATGTCTTTGTCCAATGTGGAGGATGAAATGATATCTTGCCTTGCTTTACTGCATCCGTGGCTGGTTCTGCAAGTTCGCTCATCTTCATGAACCATTGCTCAGACATGTAAAACTCAATAGGGACATGGCCTCTTTCAGAGTATCCGACTTTATTAACATGATCCTCTATTTCATGAATAAGATTATCTGAGTCAAGATCTTCTACTATCTGTTTTCTGGCCTCTTCACGGGACAAGCCCTGATATTTTTTTGGTACATTTGAATTTAGAGAGGCATCCTCATTCATTATATTAATGAACTCTAGATCATGACGTTCACCCATTGCAAAATCATTGGGGTCATGTGCAGGCGTAACTTTTACACAACCCGTACCAAATTCTGGATCTACAAATTCATCAGTAATAATCGGTATCTTTCTTCCGACCAAGGGTAGAGTAACGGACTTCCCAATTAGGTCTTGATATCGTTCATCATTAGGATGGATGGCGACAGCAGTATCACCAAGCATTGTCTCGGGACGGGTTGTTGCGACAACAATGAATGAATCAGAATCAGTGATGGGATAGCGAAAATGCCACAGAGAACCATTTTTTTCTTGGTGGATGACCTCTTCATCGCTAATGGCAGATTTAGAAACTGGACACCAGTTGACCAAACGATGACCCTTATATATTAGTCCTTTATGATATAGTTTGACAAACGCACTTAGTACTGAATTTGTATAATCATCATCCATGGTAAAACGTTCTTTGTCCCAATCGCATGAGCATCCAAGTTTTTTTAATTGGTTTATGATGATGCCACCATATCTCTCTTTCCATTCCCACGCATGACCTAAAAACTCGTCACGTGTGAGTTCGGTCTTGTTTATCCCTCGCTTTTCAAGCATCGCAACCACTTTAGATTCCGTTGCTATGGAGGCGTGGTCAGTTCCCGGAATCCAGCAGGCTTCTTTCCCTTCCATTCTTGCCTTACGTATTAAAATATCTTGGATGGTATTATTCAATACATGCCCAACCGTTAGCATCCCAGTTACATTGGGAGGAGGAATAACGATGGTGTAGGGTACTTTATTTGAGTGAGGATTAGCAGTGAAATAATCTCTTGAAAGCCAATGATCATACCATTTGTCTTCAACCAATGTTGAATTATATGTTTTTTCTAGTTGCGAAGGTGACATTGCTCAATTCAAAATAAATAATTAAATAGGTTTAAAAACAGACGTATGATTTTACTACAATTAGCATATTCTTTCATTGGAAACATCAACCAAGTTTAAAAGATAATTAACTTGGTATTTATTTCAATGTAGATCGTAAAATCAACTTTGCTGACAGTCAAGGATTTGCATGGATGATAGCATCGGATATTTGGTCTTAATTTTCATAGGCGTGTTAGCCATATGTGTTCACGTACCATTGGCAATGGCTACCGTAGCATTTTGGATTAGATCTCAAATAAACAAATCAGATATAGAACGCTTTGAAACATTAAATAAACTTGCAGTTGAACTGGGCATAAACAACTGTACATTTCCACCTCAAAAAAATTTAAACTACTTTTCTTGGCTTGTCTATAACAAACGCTTTCAAGACCATTACATTCCATATAACAATCTATTAAGAACCATGAATGGATCAAGAAAACTAGAGAAAAAGCCTGACTCCATACCAAGATATTTCTATGGATGTCTATTTACAGGTAATCATCTTGGAATCCAAGACATCATTGCTACTGAGGATACTGCAGAACCTTATATCATGGTTTCAAGAGATAGAGTTAAAGTTGGAAAAAATAACCATGAAGATAACAGGGTTATGTACTACAGATCGAGTGACCTAGACCTTCCTAAATGCAATGTGGAAGAATCATCAGAGTTCCTAGATAAAATTGCGCCAAATCCTGATGACATAAATTTTGTTTCAGATGAAAGTTTTTCCAAAAAATTTGATCTAATGGGCGATGATGAGCAGAAAATAAGAGCATTGATCAATGATGAAGTTCGTAATATTTTAATCAATAATGAAAAATGGGAATGGAAATTTGATGGTAATCAGATATTGGTCAGGTACAAATTAAATAATAGCCAGACCGCAAACATGGATGACATAAAACCATCTCTCGGAGAACTTGCAAAAATTCATAAGGCAATTAATAAGATCAACATGGAGAATCTACCAAGCCCTGAACAAATTGATGCTGACACCCCTAAGGAGATCATTGACAAAAAACTTTTTAATAAACGCATGGCCATATTTGGATCTGCTATGGGCTGCGGCACTATTGCCATGATCTTTGGGATTGCAATTTTTGGTGAGGCTCTAATTAGGATGCAATTTAGTATTTTTTTAACCGCATTTTTTTATATTCTACCAGGTATTTTAGCCTTTCGATTTGGATACTCGGAGTGGAGGAGAAATAATAAATTAAAATCAGAAGGTAAGGTCAGAAGTAAATCAAATGATTAGAGCACTGGTAAATGGTTCGTGGAAGGCATTTGAGAATGACCAACTTCAACCAGGTACAAATAACTTTGGTTTTGAAGGAGGTCTATATGAGACATTCAGGACAATGGACCACCAACCAATATTTCTTGTCCAGCACTTGGACCGCCTATTTGAATCGGCTAAGTCCATGGGTCTAAAACCTCACTTCCAAAGATATGAGATAGAGACAATGATCGATCAGGTCATAAAGGAATTTCCAGACCCGGAACAGCGGGCTAGAATAT
>CAYZJY010000034.1:0-18930 GCA_964478995.1 uncultured bacterium | reverse complement strand
ATGCAATAGGTCACCAAACTCCTTGAACGCATTGGGAAATAGGACACACTCGTATGTATCAGACTCATCTTCCAAGGTCAAGAATTCCATGGGTTCAGACTTCCGTGTCCTAGACTCTTTTCGTGTGATGCATACCCCTATCAGATATATGGACCTACCAACATTATGAGGAATGTCTCTTGCATATTTGATCCTAGAGCTAAGCAAAGGTCTGTATCTCGCCAATGGATGGACAGATATCGGAAAACCAAATACCTGAAGTTCCAAACGGTATCTATCATCTTCTGTTAGATCCTTATTTAGAGGTTTGAGATCAAGTGGCTTTCGAGAACCCGTTTGGAGATAAAATCCAGCTACTTGGTAGGCTATTTCTTGATGATTTGAGTTTGGTGCTATCGTATTGAAACAGCCTGCATTCGTCAAGGTCATGGCATCACCTAGATCAATGTTAACACGTAATAGAAAATCATCTAGAGAGTCAAAATCTCCTGCCTTTCGTTCATCTAATATCATGTGAATGGCTTTTTGTCTGAGCCCTTTGATAGCCATGAAACCCATCTGCATGGCCGTACCACAACCACGCCATTCATGATGGCTCTTATTAATGTCTGGATGTAGTATTTGAATTCCAAATCTCCGTGCATCGCTCATGTAGGCATATGATGAATAATATCCACCCCGATTTGATATGACAGCTGCTAAAAATTCCGCAGGGAAATGGGCCTTCAGGTAAGCACAAGTAAAGGAAAGCATGGCATAAGATGCAGAATGTGGTTTACAGAAAGAATAACCCACAAAAGATGATATCATGTCCCACACATCATCGATCATGCTGGATGGATACCCTCGATCACGTGCACCTTTGACAAATCTCTTTTTCCATGAAGGAATGAGATGCCGCATGGAATCGCGGCTCATTGCCTTTCTAAGTGTCTCTGCCTCTGCATATCCCAATCCAGCCATGATCATGACAGCCATGGATACCTGTTCTTCATAGACCATGATCCCGTAACTCTCTCTTAAAAATTCTAGATCAGGGTGAGGTATGTCCCATTGCTCTCCGTGAATTCTTGACAACATCAAATTCGTATATTGATTTGCCGCTGGACGAATTATGGATGAATAGATGACCACATGCTCAAAATCAACAACGGTTGCCTTTGCCAAAAGTTGACGAGTCGCAGGACTTTCAATATAAAACACACCCATGGTCCTACCTGTCTTCATGAGTTTTTCAGTTCTATTATCACCCGTGGGCTGTATACGATGATAGTCCAAATATCTTCTTTGTAATGCACCTTCTGCGTCATTGAGGTTGATGCGACGAATTGTATCTCGAACAACTGATAGACTACGATTACCTAAAAGATCTATTTTCAAAAGACCTGAGTCCTCCACCTGATCTTTTTCCCATTCTACGATCTGCACGCCCTTTGGAGCCATCAAGACCGGAACGTATCTTCGAATTTCATCAGGCACGATCACTACTCCACCTGGATGAACTGATACATGACGAAATACCCCCATGATCTTCTCACTTTTTTGTAATACATCAAAAATTGTATCATCTAGGTTCAGATTGGCAAATCGAGGATCATCTTTGATCCAATGTTGTAGATCACTATTCGATGCAGACCAAGCAATGCGCTTGGTAATGGCTTTTATTTCCTCATTGGATAGTCCATGGACCTTCCCTACCTCTCGAATTGCAGACCTAGGCTTTAGAAAAACTTGGCTGGCGACCATGGCCGTGCGTTCTTTACCATGCTTTTTAAAAACATAGTGCAAAATATCATCTCTTTCATCCCAAGGAAAATCCACATCTATGTCTGGCATGTCCTCTCGCTCCGGATGGATAAATCTTTCAAAATGAAGTCCATGTCTTAAAGGGTCGACCTGAGTAATGAAAAGACAGTAACTCACTATGGATGCAGCGGCAGATCCTCGACCGATCGTAGCACGCGTCTGTGTAACAATATCCTTTACAATAAGAAAGTAGGGCGCAAATCCTTTTTGACCAATGATGTCCAATTCATGTTGAATTCGATGCCTTACCTGATCAGGAATATCACCATAACGTTTTTTTGCACCCAGAAATACTTCATGTTTTAATTTCATGTTAGAGCGATGTGTATCTTTTAGAGATAAACCTGGAAAAATGGTATTGATGAATGACCAATCTGTCTTACATCGATCTGCCAAATACCGACTATTATTCAATGACTCTAGACTATTGGGGAAAAGTTGTACCATCTCTGCCTCATTTCTAAACCAATGCTGATCTGATTTATGATCCATCGGATCCAATTGTCTCAATGTACTGTTTCGATCGATCGCGCGGAGGATCATATGTGATCCATGGTCAATTGAATTCTTGAAATAGACGTCTCCCGTAGCAACGATCTCTAGTCTCAACTCCCTCGATAGTTGTTTAATGGTCGATTCTTGGAAACTTGGTCTAAGTTCAATGAAAAGGTGAGTATCAGGTATGAAATGTCGTAATGCCTTTAATGTTGACACATCATGTCCTAGTATGAAAAGACCAGAATAATATTTTTTCAAAACATCTGAGAGATCACTACTGGGGTCGTTATGAACATCAGAAATAATTCTGCATAGATTCTCATAACCATTCTGATTTTCGACCAATATCAAAATTTCTTGTCGATGCGTGATCAAATTGACTCCAGCAATGGGATCAATACCTGAGCCACGGCTTTCCTGAACAAAACGAATGAATCCCCAAATCCCATTCACATCTGTTAGAGCTAGTTTATCCATCGAGCATGACTGGGCAAGGTTCATAATCTCTGGTAATGACAAAAGACCCCTCATGGATGAATAAATGGAATGAATATTCAGATGGACAAACACTTATCACGAATCAAAGTCTGTAAAACATCAGCATTTTGCAGGCTCCGAACTCCATATTTTGACCGGATCTTATCTATTGCATGGGATAGTGAAGTGATGCGTTCATCTCTTTCATGAAATAGATCAACCTGACTGATACATGGACGGAATGCCCATGCATCTATCAATATTGCACGTATTCGATTTCGGCGTTCATTTGCACTATCAAATAATTTTTTACAGACATGCATGATGGACATGTCATCGATTTTCATGAATGATCCCATTCGTTGCCTTTTGTGGCCATCTGAATAGTGGATCTCTAATCGTACCTTATCAGATAACTGACCTCTTTGACGAAGTTTAAAGGCCAATTGATCTGAGAGACCTTTTACTATTGCATGGAGCATTCCCATGTCATTGGTATCATATGGGAGAATCTTCTGCTCCAAGACATGGTCTTCAAACTGTATCGGTCTTACTGGATTGAGATCATGCCCCTTTGACTGCTTATCAAGTGTGGGTGCATGGGTGCCAAAAAAAATACGAAAGTGATCTGGATGCATTGCCATGGATTGAATTTGACCTATATGATCGATCCATAAGAATTTTAATATTCGATGGACATTGTCCTCTTTGACCACTGGTAGTACAGAAGGTATTAATGGTGAAAGAAATTGAGATTCTTCCCCATTTTTTACTCTATGGATACGCTCTGTCATGACAGAGGTGACAATTCGACTTACCAATTTGTTCGCACTGATACCCACTATCCCAGAAAGACCTGTCTGGTCTTTAATGCGATCAATGATCGAAAGCCCTGTATCCTGGATATCGCCTCTGATAGATCGCATCCCATTCATGTCCAAAAAGAATTCACTGGTACCTTGAGGCTCTACAACAGGTGTAAATAATGATACAGAACGGTACACATAGTGATGAATACGTTCATAGAGAGAATGGTTATAAGGTAGCAACTGAGTCCCTTGACTCATTTTTCTAACTACAGAGACCTTCATTCCAAGCGCTAGTCCCTCCTCTTTTGCCTCATCAGAGAGACATACAATGCTTCCATTTTGATGAGAGGATGATATGATGGCAACCGGACGTGTCCTAAGCCAAGGATCGATCAGGCGTTCGGCCTGTAGTTCTATGTTCTTAAGACGTATGTGAAATACGTCTCTTTCAATCATGCATGGTGTGCCTAGTTCAAATAATTCCTAAAGGAATATAGAAGCACACCATTGATATGAAAATCATCTTTAGAATCAACTTGTATAACTGGAAAATTTGGATTTCTAGGATGGAGTTCTATGCCTCTTGCCCCATTGACATAGCATTTGAGGGTAGCCTCTCCATTGATCAAGGCTACGACGATCTGCCCAGAGCGGGCAGTTCTGGCCTTCTTGGCAACAATATAGTCTCCATCATGAATATTTTCGTCTATCATGGAGTCACCCTTCACTTGCAGAACATAATGATCTGGATGTAATAATGATGGCGGAACATCAATCATCTCAGGGTTCTCTAATGCCTCGATGGGCTCCCCTGCTGCAATGAGGCCCAGAAGCGGCAAACGAGCCTTTGTAGTTGTGGCGTGCTCTTTGTGGGTTAAAATGAGCGCCCGCTTGCCGTTGGGGCCTTTTACACGTGACAGATGACCTTGGTCTTCCAAGGTCTTTACATACCAATTCACTGTCCCCAGTGAATCAAATCCTAGGCTGACCATTATCTCTTCATAAGATGGTGGCTGACCATGAAGCAATGTAAATCGCTGAATAAGATTCAAAAACTTCTTCAATTTTGGAGACAGTGGTTTGTTCATGAGGTAATCGATGAATGCGTTATGGATCTTCCATCCCAAACAATGGAGCGAGATGTCTCCTTGTTTAGGTGCTCATTGATTCTATTGACAGCACGAATCACAGATATGGAAGAACTTTTTTGTTTTTTAAATATATTTTTCATCTAGAGATCCTATTTATTAAATACTCGTAAGTTACTCGTAAGTATAATACAAAAAAATTTTATTTAATACAACTAAAAAGCCCCTTATTAAAGGGGCTTTTTAGTTCATTATGTTCTTAAGACTTATATTGTTGAGGTTCCTAACCAGAGTCCTGCAAAAAGTAATAGACCAGTAAGACTGTGCATGATTATGGTACCCCAGTTTGCTGGTTCAAGTAACCTATCATTATAATACTTGTATAACGTCTGAATGGATGTGAAACCGAAATATGAAGCCATCAACGTAATCAAGATCAATGACGGAAAGGTTCCATTTAGCACCAAAAGTACTATGCTTAAAAAAGCACCTGATACTAATGCAACATAACCTACTCTTGCTTTTTCTGGACCTAATGTAACTATGAGCGTGTTTTTACCTGTGGCCTTATCACTATCATGATCTGGAAATTCATTGATATACACCACAGCAGCAATTAGAAAACCTAATGGAATTCCTGCTAAAAAAGCCTCAGGCAGAAGTTGTCCAGTCTGGACCAGTGTACTGCCTGCTACCATTAATGGACCAAAATTAAGACCTATCAGTAACTCACCTAAGCCTTTCCGTGATGAGAATCGAAATGGAGGTGCTGTGTAAAACAAGCCTGACAAAAAACCGATCAGACCCAACCATAAGACTGACATGCCTGCTTTCTGTATCAATGGAATACCTACCAACACGCTTAATCCAAACACAATGATCGTCAAATTTCGAACGCCTTCAGGAGAGATAAGCCCCATTTGAATTCCCCTACTTCCACCATTTAGACCTTTGTTACTATAATTGTAGTTTAAGTTGTCTGTTCCACTCAAATGATCGAAATAGTCATTAGACGTATTAGTTCCAATGTGTAGTAGAGACCCACCCAGCAAAGTGAGACCTAACCAAGACCAATCAACAGCATACCCCATGAATTTTGCAACCGCTGCACCAACTAGAATTGGCATGATCGTGGCAGATAGGAATGGAAGACGCATGATGACAACCCATGTGAATATTTGGGTCATTAGATCTATCTTGGGTCTTACCTCGTCTGGTGTCTTATCATCTAAAGGGGTCGTTACCCCACAATATCCAATGTGATTACCATCCTTATCTTTTGTTGGGGTTATTTTTATTCTAGCAGAAAATTCACTACCATCTTTCCGCAAAAATGCAGTCTCCCCTTCCCATTTTCCTTTTTTAACCGATTCATCTAACCAACCTATGACGTGACCTAAAACAACTTGACCATCGCTGAAATCACTGACTCGCATCTTTCCAACAACCTCTTCTTCAGCATATCCAAACATAGTTTTAGCTCCTTCGCTAAACGTTTCTACCTTACCATCAAGATCACAAGTAATCACACTTTTTAAATTATCGTTCATATAAAAACATCCTTAAATAATATTATTTCTGTAGTGAAATTAATGCGCATGACCATGGTCTGAAAAACGATTATTAAACAGAAAAGAAAATAGGTCTGCTTGGAGCAGAATCTAGGCCCCAGTTTGGAATCTGGAACTGCAAAAAACCAAATCCGTCCTTGAGAGCATCAGGAATGAATAATAATTCAGAGATCGTCTTCCCTTTTTTGAAGAATCTTCTATGATTACCAAGCAAACCTCCATCATCTGCCTTATCAATAGATGGCGTGTCCACTAATAGATGCTTTACATCCAGTTCATTGATGTATTCAATGGCATCATTTGTAAAGAATGGGGCTGGTTGTTCATCATAATTCCTTGACAATTTTGAGCTATCATTTGGATGGGTCCGGATGATCAAAGCATCATGGGAAGTTGATATTTTTTTTCTAATGGCATTTTTTGTGAGCAAAAGGTCATCTGAAATGTCACTATGATATGATTCCTCAATGGCAGAAGACCTTTCTGGTTCTATCGTTATGATATATGCGGGAACGAGGCCTTTGGGGCAGTGGTCTGATATCTTATCATTTGAATCAAATACATGTGAAATGCACTCCGTATGAGTACCTGTACAGTGTATGTTCAATGATACAATTGGGACATTACAACTACCACCCTGCTTTAGATCACCTATGAAATCATCAGAGCATTCCGGCTCTACCTTAGGCTGGTCAGCGTTATAAAATATCGGTGCAGTTCCAGAAAAATCACTCTCAATGGAGAGATCTACGCCCTTATCCATGTCAAGGACATAACTTTGATCACCATGTTTGACTTTAACGAACAACCTACTACTGTCTATCCATTATGAGTTGTCTTATCTCACCATCATCAGGAAAGCGATTAAGAGATTTTTTGGAAAAGATCAAGTCATCATCCAAGCGGATCTCAAAGACGCCACCACCACTGGATATGAGTGATACCTCTGCTTGATCAAAGTTATTTTTTATTTCAGCCTCCAAACTGGAGGCCCTAGGTAAATAATTTCACATGGAACAATATTCTATGGATATCTTCATAAGCAAAAACCTATTATTTATGATTAAAAAATTTCAAAATGTCATCTGGGTGTGTGTGCAGATCAACCTCATCAAATACGTGAACTAACCTGCCTCTCTCATCTATGAGGAAGGTCTTTCTTGATGGAAAGAAATAGAACTTGTTAACACCATAACTGTTGCCCATTATCTTATCAGAATCGGACAAAAGGTCAAAATTGAGTTCATGCTTCTTTTTGAATGATCTTAGAGCATTCTCAGAGTCATAACTAACACCAAGGATAGATATGTTATTCTCTTGAAACCTATCAAACTCATCACGGAACCCGCAAGCTTGCTTTATTCATCCTGGTGTCTCTGCCTTAGGAAAAAAGTATATGACCAGTCTTCTCCCTTTATAATCATCCAATCTATGCAAGACCCCATCCTGATCTTTTAATTCAAATTCAGGGGCAATGGATCCAACTTTGATGTATGCTCCAAACAGGAAAGCATTTAGAAACATTATTGGTATTATTTTTTTCATTTAAACATGATTTATTGAAATATAAACTAACCAGAGCCTACAGTTAATGGTATTAAATTTTACATGATGGAATCATCTAAAATCAAAACAATAGCAAAAGAAGTAATTCGGATCGAGGCCGAGGCCGTTTCAAGCATCGAGGAACGTATTGACGACCTATTTGAGTCCGCAGTTCAGAAGATTGTTGGATGTACTGGAAGATTGATCGTATCGGGCATGGGAAAATCTGGATTGATCTCGCAAAAGATAGCTTCAACAATGGCATCTACAGGTACACCATCACATTTTGTCCATCCTGGAGAAGCAACTCACGGTGATCTAGGTATGATAACAAGAGAAGATGTCTTAATGATCGTGAGTAATAGTGGTGAGACCATGGAACTCATTCAAATAATACCTTCAGTAAAAAAGAAAGGTGTCACCATTATTGGCCTGATCGGGAGAAAAAATTCTACTCTTGCTCAACAATCAGACATCTACTTGGATACATCTGTGCATGAGGAGGCCTGTACATTAGACCTTGCTCCAACAGCAAGCACAACTGCAACTCTGGCCATGGGAGATGCTTTGGCAGTTTCACTTTTAGAAATACGAGGATTCAATAAAGAAGATTTTGCGGAACTACATCCTAGTGGAATGCTAGGAAAACGATTATTGCTTACAATAGACCAACTGGCTCACAAGGGAGATAGCATACCTTTTATCTTAAAAGACTCCAGCATAAAAGATGCGTTGTTCAATATATCAGAAAAAGGTCTTGGGCTCACTGGGGTAATTGATGAGGAAGATAATTTAGTAGGGATCATCACTGATGGGGACATAAGAAGAGGGCTAGAAAAAATTGGAAATGAAATTTTAAATAAGACAGCTGAGCACCTAATGTCAAAGAACCCTAAATGGGTACCATCTGATACTCTAGCCATATCTGCTCTTGAGTTAATGGAGAAACATTCGATCACAAGTTTATTTGTATTCTCCGATAATAAATTGAAAAGGCCTGATGGTATCGTGCATATTCATGACATTTTAAGATCTGGCATTCAGTAGGTTTTTTTATTGATCACATGGACGTGGTCTATACAATATGAATGATAATGGCAAAAAAATGAAAACAGTCTATTTTTATGTTTTTCTAATTATTCTGATATCCTTAAATGGTTGCGGGAAAAAACCTCCTGCAGAAAACATCTATGAATCAGAAGAATATAAGAACCTTACCCGCAAAGACATAACGGTTGGAGAATCCATATGGGCAATAGCATGCTTTCGATGCCATCGGTATGGTACCAATGGGGCTGTGATATTAGAGGAAAAGGAATACTGGGACAAAGCCGCATCAAAGGGAATCGATGAGTTATTCAAAAGCGTTTGGGATGGCAAGGAAGGAAATGGCGGTATAATGCCCGCAAAAGGCTTTTGCAATCTTTGTTCAGAGGAAGAAATTAGAAAATCTGTATTTTACATGTTTCACTTGGCAAAGAAAGCTCAAGCAGCCCATGAGAACAAGTCAGGTGACTAAGGTGGTCTAATTTTTTAATACGTCAGATATTTCTGTCGAATCTTCTATCTTTCTTGCAACACCCAAGAAAGTTTCTACATCCATCTCCTTAAGATAAACTGCTCCATGAACTGCTCTTAGATGTGGATTCTTATTTTGGTACCAATAATCTCTCCCAAGTAGTAATTGTAGGTCATGGTGTTGTTCCACCCATATCTTTTGGGAAAGTTCGCAAAAAGGACCGTCATATTCATAACTAGGAAAAGAAGCATCTTTTTGACTTAAATAACAATTCATGAAAGTCGAATTCAAAATAGACATTGAATTAAGAGTCACTGGAACAATGATATCGGCTTCCGCCAGATCAAACCTATACCAGACATTTCTGTAACCCCAAATCCTCAATTTAGAAAGGTCAGATTCTTGCCCCCACATTCTTACAGCTTGAGCAATGGTCTGTAGTACTTTATAGTGAGTGTCTGGACCACTACCCTCAGGATCCATGGCAAGAGAGATAACCGTAGGCTTGAATTCTCTTAATTGTTCCAATACAGGAGTCACATCTCTAGTGTTCTGAGGTTGTTCAGTAAAAATATCTCCCTGGTAAAACCCAAGGCGTAAATGATGTACATCCCTTACACGCACTCCATAATTTGCCCACACCAATTCCTCTTCAAATTCACGCACCATGCCTTTTAATTTTTGTATTTCATTGGAATTTTTTTGACCATTGTAATAACTACTAAGTTCATCTAGGATCTCAATGAGTTTATTATTCAAATTCTCTTTACTGTCAACTTCATAGATACTTACAATTGATCGAACTATTCTATGGGAAAGCCCCCTTGATTGACCAATAAGATCATTGTTCGCTATTTTATCCAAATAATGATAGACATCCTTATCCCACTTGAGAAGATGTCCGCTATCAAAGAAATCTGGATAATTGGTCATTTCAATCTTTCCCTGTTGTAAGAGGTCCAAAGTGTTTTGGACAACTGCATTCAAAAACTTATTTGTAACTGAAGTGAAACCAGATGTCATGTTTGTAAATACATGTTTATTGCTAGGCTCTCTGATCAAATGAATGATGTGTGGCATCATTCCAAGCATTATGTCATCATGATGAGGGCCTGTATGATAGTAAGTTTGATTCTTCTCAGATTTGATTCCATTTTGAACCTTTTTATCTATGCTTTTAATTATTTCAGTTAATGTTTGGTCATTCAATCCAGGAATATTTTTACATATTGAATCATTCTTCAGATCTTCCAATGACAATTTGGTACCATACATCCCCTTTTCTTTTGCAAGTCTTAAAATTGCTCTTTGTTTTTTTTCTATATTCCATTTTCTTTTTTCCCAATAGACGCTTTGGACATCATCTAATTTTTTGGATGCACCTCTTGTAATATAGAACCTACTATTTTTTATTTTTTGTAAAGCAGTTGCAGGATACCTGACATCCTGTGGACTTTCAAGTGCATCCTTGATAATGGGTGCTTTGGCTTCACCTGCTGCAATGATGATGGCTGTCGCATCCTTATCATATGTTATTGTTCCCAGACCTATTGTGATAACTGGACGATTACCACTTATCTCTATTCCACCAAGATCGGTAGCTGCAGCAGCTTGAGTCTCAAAATTTGTTTTCATCAATCTAGTCGTTGAATTATGGTCAGATCCTCTAACATTAAAAGCAATATGACCATCTGGCCCTATCCCACCAAGAAAAAATCCAATTCCGCCAAGGTCTCTTATCTTTTGCTCATAATCATTGCACCATTGATCAATAAGATATATGGATCTCTGCTGCCTCTGCTCCATTTCATTCGATGGGTCTTCATATCTTAACCTTAGATCGATGTTTCCTGCGGGAAAAATATCTGACCAATGTTCTTTTCCATGAAGTTCTATCTCATCAGCATTGATAAGTAATGCATTTTCTTTTGGGATGTTGAATCCATCTAGATAAAATTTTGTAACATAATTGGAAAAACTGTTATGCTGATTTGGGTCTAAGGGATAAAATTCATCGATCTGAACAAAGGTTAGGTTCGAAAGGTCAGGTTTTTCTTTCAACGCTAGACCAAATTCGGATCGAATAGACTCTACTTTCTTGTCACTCCAGTTATTTAAAAAATAATGTGTCCATTTGATGAAGAATTCTGGTGTCTTACCTGTTGGAAGACTGATGACTCCATTCGGGTTTTCATGTACCCATTCCAAAAATCTCAAGGAAACAATAAGGCCAAGGTCAGGAAAATTATCGATCAAGACATAAGGTATTTTTGTGGTTTGATCTTTTATCTCTTGTTTTTCAAAGAACCTCTCTTCGACCTTGGACCAATTAAATTGACTCATCTTACTTGAGGTATATTATCTTTTGAATAGCATTGGTCACCATTCCATTGACCAATATAAAAAACACACCTGAACTTATTTGACGCTCCATGTCATTTACACTCCAAGCATGCCTGCGAGCACCTTTTTTCTCATTCCCACTATGTAATCGCTCAATGAATTCACCTCTAACTGAATATAGGTCAATATTTAAAAACTCATCTTGTAATAACTCAAATTCAATGATACAATTGGAATTAAAGGGATTTGGATATGCTCTCATTGAAAATTGGCTAGGTAACATCTCTTTTTCATCAATAGGAGAATCAAGATAATTCGCTCCAATGGACTCAATAAGTTCTTGGCCATCAACAGTAACATCATACCCTAAGGCCCAGATCATCACTCCACCTAGATCTTGATCTTTAGCATATTCGCACTTATAACCTATTGACTCTGGATCATCATAGGTGATTATCCTTGATTGATCATCTTTGACCAGGTAGGGGCAAAATGCATTACTGTCCCAATGATAACTCCAACCATTACCGATCAATGGTGGAATCTCATAATACCACATGTCGATCACATCACCAGAGAAAGATTCATTTATGTCTGTGGCTTGATATTTCTTACCCCAAAATGGCAAACCAAGATTGATCTGTGATCTTGGAATTCCTCTGGTCGTAACCAAATATCCTATCGCTGTGCTACAAGATCCATCAGGGTCACCAGGCGGTGATTGGAAAAGCGGTGAATTGTGTCCAGCATGGGAAGACCAACCGCCATGCATGTCATATGTCATTGCATTGAAAAAATCGACATGGGTTTTTAAAAAGGGAAAATCATACCACTGGCCAGACCAATTCGAAACGGGAACTGCCATCGTGATCAATAATTCACTATCATAAGCATCAAACATGGAGTCCATCTCTGCGACCAATAAATTTAGATTTTGGCTATTCTCAGATGAATTGGGGTGTTCCCAATCCAGATCAACCCCATCGTATCCATAGGTATCACAAATATCTATCAGATTATCAATGAAAGTAACCCGTAATGACGGAGAAGCTGCAACAGTTGCAAATCCTACATTATTGCCCCATCCGCCAAGACTCAAAAGAAACTTTCTACCCTGGCCATGTATTGTTTGTGCATTTGAAGCATTGAACATGTTATCATAGGATTGGATATTGGCATTCTCATCCGGCCATGCAAATGCATGGTTCACATGCGTGACAACTGAGAAATCTATGTTTGATATGGGGAATCCACTCTGTACCCATTGCGGGTAATAGCCCACTACACGTTGGCCAAATAACATGTTGAAAGAGATCAATAATAGGAGTTTATTCAATTTGAGGGGATTCTTTAAAAAAAATAATGTATTCATGCTTGACTAAAAATTATGATAAAAAGAATATTATGCACTGATAATAATTCGCCTAAAAAATATTAATAATGGTCTAAATTTTAGAATGCATAAACTTAAGATAACAAAAAAGGTGCAATAGTTTATGTCTCCTTCAACTTTAATGGTCATCGACCCCTCTATTACCCATCCTGAGATCGCTTCATTTAACAAAATTGTAGAAACTTGCCCCTTACCTTGCACCTTCCACCTTCCCATATTATCTGATCTAAATTCAATTTCAAGATCTTTATCAAATGCATGTGGGATCATTATTCTAGGTAGTGCGGCCTCTGTACATGATAAGACCGATTGGCAATCATCCCTAGGTGAGGTCCTTGATGGCGCAATGGAAAAAGACATCCCCATACTTGGAATATGCTTTGGGCATCAATTCTTAGCATCCCACCTTGGCGGTCAAGTTGACTATCTTTGGAATAAGGAAAAAAAGAAAGGAACTAGAAAAGTTAACATCAAGAGGAATAGTCTGATCGATTCTGATCGAACATGCCATCTGATCTATTCACACCAAGAAGGAATCGTAAGTTGTCCAAACGACTTTGAAGTTATAGCCTCCAGTGACATGGTCGAAATGGAAGGTATTGGTCATAAGTCGAAGGCCATTTGGGGATTTCAAACTCATATAGAGGCATCATGGTCCTTTGCACAAAGACAAGGTATTTCAATTGAAGACTATGAAAAAACGAACGAGCATGGAACCCATATAATGCAATCATTCTTTAAAAAACTATAGTTTGAATCATGCTTCATAATATTCTGTTATTGATTATTTCATTCTCTTTTTTTTCATGCGCCTCGATCAAAACGATAATACAGTCCAAAAACAAGGTAGATGCGCATATTAGTTCATTGATCAATGGTAGTGATCTCAATATGTCTATCGGTATCAAGGTAATGTCGCTAAAAGATGGAAGGGGTCTTTATGAGTTCAACAGTGATAAACTGATGATACCCGCAAGTAATGTGAAATTAATTACCTCCGCTGCAAGTCTACATTATCTAGGTGAAGAACATGTCTTCAAAACTTCGATCTTGAAAAGAAAGGATAATCTGATGCTTCTTGGTGGAGCAGATCCAAGCCTTTCAGTGGACGTACTTGATTCTCTGGCAATGATTATATCAAGCCAAATGGAATTCATTGATACTCTTTACATAAATGAGACCCTTTTGGATTCAATGCATTATGGTAAAGGTTGGATGTGGGATGAGGGATCAGAAAAACATTCAGCACCAGTTAGCGCTCTAACGTTAAACCATAATTGCATTGATTTTGAATATTCACCCAATAAAATCGGATCACCTGCAAAGATCAATCTTTATCCAAATACCAAATATATTTCAGTCACCAATAACTCCTTGACAGTTCAGGATACAAATAATTTTAAAAAACTTAAAATTGAGAGAGATTGGAGAGGGCAGACCAACCATTACAACATTACTGGAGAAATACTTGCATGGAGTAAAAAGGATACCATCAAAAAAAACATATCTGAACCAAATTTATTTGTAGGAACAGTGTTCAAGGAATTGCTAGAAATGCATGGTGTTACTGTAGGGACATTAAATGGTACTGATAATTCCATTTACCAAGACACTATCGCAATACATTATTCTGAACCTCTATTGGTCCATTTAGATGACATGATGCATAAAAGTGAAAATCTCACCTCTGAGTTACTAATTAAATTCATCGGGATAAGTGATAGTGCAAGTGGTAGTTGGGATAGTGGAATTCGTAAGGTCAAGGCCTTCCTTTTCGATGAGGTCGCTATTGATACAAGTTCACTAAGGATAGCAGATGGTTCTGGCCTATCACGATATAACCTATTAAGTACTAACCATATAGTTCAATTGTTGGCTTACATGCATAAGACCAATGATAGAGACAACTTTATCATGACGCTGCCCCATGGGGGTGAAAAAGATACTAGGTTAGAGGGAAGACTGATATCTGCTCAAGATGGAATACATGCAAAAACTGGATCCATATCAGGAGTGACATGCCTTTCAGGCTACGCTTTAAGCCCTAGGCATGGACCATTGGCATTTTCCATCATGATCAATGGATTTGTAGGTTCATTAACCCCTTATAGACAATTCCAGGATCAGATATGCAATTGGCTAGTGCAAAACTAAGAAGGCAGTTGATGCGAAATTCAATATTAATGTTGCCCCTGATACTCCTGACAAATAATTGTGCATCCATTAATAATGACATAATCGAATTTGAGCAAAAACTAAAACATATAAGTGCCAAACACATCACAGATAATTCCTTGGCCGTAAATGACATAAGTCTAATAGAGGAAAATGGTCTAGTAACAATTACTGGTAAAACAACAAACAGAGAGGTGCACGATCATCTTAGTTCTTTTTCAGACTCTCTTTCATTTGAATATGATGTAATGTTGTTACCTGACCCTGCGCTTGGAGATAGTGTGCATGGGATCATTAATGTAAGTGTTACACCAATTAGAGAAAAAACCTCACACACTTCACAAATGATAGACCAGGCTATCCTAGGTAATTCAGTTAAAATACTATATGAGACCGGTGACTGGTACTTATGTCAAACACACTATGATTATGTTGGATGGATCAGCAGATCGGCGGTTTATAAATGCGATGATGCCTTTAGAACTTACTGGGAACAGAATGCAAAATATCGTTTGAAAGATTTGAATACCATGATCCATGTTGAACCTAATAAACTTAGTATGTCTGTTAGTGATGCTGTATTGAATAATCGATTGGTCATAAATGACAGTTTAGATCAGTGGTTCAAAGTGACTCTCCCGGATGGTAGAATGGGCTTTATTGAAAAAGAAAAAGTAGAACTGAACAATAAAAATATTAAATCTAGAGATCATGAGACTCTTATTATTTCTAATGCACTATCCATGAAAGGTATTCCATATCTTTGGGGAGGAAATTCATCAAAGGGTAATGATTGTTCAGGATTCACTCAAACTGTATTCAAGGCTGCGGGTATTCAACTACCTAGAGATGCCAGACAACAAGCAAAGATCGGTAAATCGATAAAAATAGAGGATCTGAAAAAAGGTGATCTATTATTTTTTGGTAGTGGTGACCGTGTCACGCATGTCGCAATTAGTTTGGGAGGGCCTGATTTCATCCACCAAGGTAGTAAACTAGAGGGTAAGGTCGACATACATTCGTTAGATCCTGAATCACCATTATATAATGACCATAGAAAGGGCACCTTTTTATTTGCAAAACAAATGATCGAATGATCATAAGATCTGATGGATGACATAAGAATCATTTATTCTCAAATAAATGACCCTAATCATCGGTTTCAGATCTCACAAAGGATACTTTGATCAGATTATCCTTTGAGTCTCTATCCACAAATTTATACAATGGGTCTATTCCTGCTTTAAAGGGTTTTTTTTCTAATATGATCTCAAAGGTAGAAATACTATCAGTGATAAAAACTTTCTCTGTGTAGATAGGCACTTCCTCTTTATCTCCATCTTTGATATCTTCTCCAAATACACCAATTTCTAGCCAATCAGCAAGTTCCGCAGTTGTCTGTACACCGAGGCTATCGGAGTATACTTTTTTTGCTTCAACCTCAAGAATAAGGGTATAGGTACCATCAAAATTTTCAGATGCATTTGCTGACTTTGCCTTGTTTTCATACAAAGTGATCTTTTCAAATGTATCGGTTATGAGATATTGTAGATCTTCAGGTGTCTCTTCCCTTATGGTAGAAATAAATTGACCTATGTTTGGATATGGATCATGCTCATATCTAAACCTATCAATGAATTTTCCTAGAGCCCTGTTGAATCTATCTATCCCAATGATATCTGACATTGCATACAGAGTGTGACCGGCCTTGTTGTATATAATGTATTGTTCGTTACCCTCAGTAGATATGATGGGAGGCTCTTTTGAATCAAATGCTCTACCATCGAGGTATTTATCTAGTTCATATTTCAAGAATTTTCTTAATTGCTTGTCACCTCTTTCTCTTGCCAATAAGGATATTGCAGAATATTCAGATAATCCCTCGCTCATGAAGTTTGCACCTTTCACACTACCTCCAGATACTTGATGGGGCCACCACTGATGTCCCATTTCATGGGCAGTAACCCAGAATGGCATGTCAAGATTTTCTGGGTCATCTGGATCAACGTCCATGATAAATCCAATTGCCTCTGAAAATGGTATTGTATTGGGGAATGACTGTGCAAAGGATGCATATCGAGGAAATTCTAAAATTCTACACTGCCTATATGGATATGGGCCATAGATCGATCCATAATAGTCAATTGATTTTTTCAATGCATCCATCATCGTCTCTAGATTGTAGGTATGCTTAGGATGATGATATATCTCAAGACTAATGCCATTGTGCTCTTCTTTTAATACCTCATACCTAGCAGAAACAAAAGTGAAAAAGTTAAATATTTGATCATCCATCCTATAATGAAAGTATTTCCTACCCTCTTCCTGCCACTCTTTTTGTAAATACCCTGGTGCCATGGCAATCTGATCTAGATCCGTACTCATGATAGCCTCGAAATTGACCCAGTCAGCATCATCTCCAAGCAGTGCATTCTGATTCCCTTTGATGTCATCATGGTCTGGCAGTTTCTTTCTCTCTTCAAGATCATATTTTTTTCTCACCAACTTTTGACTTAGTTCACGTCCACCATTATAACCAAAACTAGGAAAGAGTGAACTACTCTGTATCATGGTCCCATTCTCAACAACCAGTAGGTCTACGCCACTATTTCTGAAGCCTTTTCTTTTTCTTTCACCTGAAAACTCCAAGGTGAACTCATCTCCTGGCTGAATGGGTGGATCAAATGCATACATCTTCCAACCAAGTGTACTGTCATAGAAAACAAGTTCACTGGGTCTCCCCCAATCATATTCATTGTACATCCAATCTTTTTGGGGAGTATAAATCGTATCAATCGGAACATCATGTTTATTCTTCAACACGTATGTCCCACTAAACTCCAGACGTGCTTCTTTTGGAAAAAGGTCAACATTACAGTTAACACTGGTTATCTTTGGCTGTGGTTTCCCCTCATACTTTTTATATGCCTTTTCAAAGTCCGCTGACTGCTTCTCCCAATGTTTTGGAGGATAGAAGTCATTCAATATATTAGTGTTGTAGAAGATGTATCCTCCCGATCCAAGAAAAAGGATGGCAAAGGTTAAGATACCATAACTAATTGACGGTGATAAGCGAATCTTGGCCTGTTGAATTCGAGATCTGATGTCCCCGATCAACCCTCTTTTCCAAAAAAGATTTGATAAAAAAGCAAATAATACGGCACAAGATCCCCAATACAACTTATACCAAAGCACCTTTGAGACATACGGACTAAAACCATTCATGTCAGAATACATTGCACCTGCCCCTGAACCATAATAATAGAGGGTATGGCCAAACCCGAGCATTCCCTTGAACATCCCAAATAGGAAATACAGGATAATGATGAAATGACCAAGATATTTATTATTGACAATGGTCTGAACCGTAAAAGCCAAAACACAAAGTAATATGAAACCGGTCCAATCCAAGAGGAAGAGACGCTTAACATATAGATGGATCTCATAATCATAAAACCCGTGCCAAGTCTGTATGCCAAGGCCAACCAACATTAATACAAATAGCATGATCCCAGGAATCAGTATCAATGCAATTAATTTTGAGATCATTGGAATCCAATTGGGGACTGGATGTGCATCCATGATACTATCGGCCTTTAGTTCTCTCTCTTTCCAAATGATCTGGCCAGAATAAAATATGATCAAAATAAGCATGAAAAGATCAAAACTACCTGTCAATGAACCAAGCACCCGGTAAGTGACTGGC
>CAYZJY010000033.1:0-19286 GCA_964478995.1 uncultured bacterium | reverse complement strand
TGGAAGAGGCATGGTCAAACGTTAGTGCACGGCCGAACAAACTATGGCATACAAAGTTCTATCACTAAAATGGCGGCCCCAAACCTTCAAGGATGTTGTTGGTCAGGACCATATCATACAAACATTGATCAATGCCTTTGACCAAGATAGGATTGCCCAGGGGTATATCTTTACAGGACCTAGAGGTGTGGGCAAGACCACTACAGCTAGAATTCTTGCAATGGCCATGAATGCTGATGGAGGTCCTAATTCTAATTTTGATCCTAATTCTGAGATTTCAAATGAAATATCAGAGGGTAGATCAATGGACGTTCTCGAAATCGATGGAGCATCAAATCGTGGGATCGAGGAAATAAGAGGCCTAAGGGAACAGATAAAATTCTCACCGATGAACTGTAGTTATAAGGTTGTGATCATTGATGAGGTCCACATGCTTACCAATCAAGCATTCAATGCATTACTGAGGACTTTAGAGGAACCACCTTCACATGGTAAATTTATTTTTGCTACTACGGATATCCATAAGGTTCCAGCAACCATCATCTCTAGGTGCCAAAGGTTCGATTTTAATCGAATCTCCTTAAGTGTAATTGCAGAACGAATCAAATTTATCATTGAATCTGAAGGGGTTATGTGTGACTCAGAATCCATTCATTTGATCGCAAAAAAGGCAGACGGGAGCATGCGTGATGCACTCTCAATCTTAGATCAATCTATTTCATATTGCGGTGAGAACATAGTCTATGATAATCTTACAAATGCTCTTGGTGTAATAGATCAGGACCTATACTTTGACTTTACAGCATCCATCAGAGAGAAAGATTATTCAAACATGATGGCCTTATTATCAAAGTTTTCTAGATATGGCGTGCCAGCGTCTGAGGTGCTGGTCGGGATGGAAGAACATATACGTAATTTAGTATATGCAAGCGTAGATAAAGGTTCAACCATGGTAGAGATGAATAAAGAACACAAAAAACGATATGTTGAAGAAAGCCAAAGTTGGGAACGTAGAGATCTTTTTAGAATAAATCAGATTTTAATAGATACCTCTGCTGTTATTCGGAGATCTGATGACCCTTATCTATTGCTTGAGATGACAACATTAAAATTACTTGAGATGGATCGATCGATCCTCATAGACCAATTATTATCTAATGGGGGTGATTTTGTTAATGAGAATAACCCTCTAAAATCAATAAAAATTAACCCGACAGAGAAAAGATCAGAGGTCGAGAGTCCTGTTAAACCTAGTAAAGAAGAAATCAAATTAAAACCGAATACAAAGGATTCAACAACGAAACCCAAAGAGGAAGAGACCAAACTTGAAAAATCAGATAAACCTATTCTTAAAAAAACATTAATGTTGGAGATCGATAAAATAAAAAATGCATGGCCAAAAGTTTTAGATAATATCCAAAATATTAGACCAACAGTTGGTGCAATAGTCGAAGATTTTGCTCCATGCTCTATCGAGGAAGAGACGGTTTTCTTTGAGTCAAATACATCTCCTGGGTTTAATGAAAAACTAATGGAGCGTGGAATACCAATTGTTGCAAAGGAACTGTCTGGTGTAATGGGCATGGAATTAAAGGTTAATTTCAAAAACATTAATAATGTGAAGCGAAAAAGTAAGGAAAAAAAGAAGGATGTTGACAATGGGTCAAATCCAAAAGATGAGAAGGTCCTTAATAAAATAGTCGATTTATTTGACGGGGAAATCATACAATAGAGGAAAACTATGTTTAAAGGAAATATGTCCAAATTGCTAAAGCAAGCACAAGAGATGCAGCATAAGATCGAGGAAGCACAAGACCAACTATCGGACATGGTGATAGAGGCTGATTCTGGTGGTGGTATGGTCTCAGTAAAAGTAAATGGTAAACAAGAAATATTGGAACTTGACATTGACAAAGAAGCCATGGCAGAGGAAAAAGAAATTCTTGAAGACCTTATTATCTCTGCTGTCAATAAAGGACTATCTAAGGCTCAATCTGAATCTCAAAATAAAATGAACTCGATCACAGGTGGCATGATGGGTGGCATGAAATTGCCAGGAATGTAAATGCAGTCTCTACCTGATAGTGTAATTAGGTTAATAGATGAATTATCACGTTTGCCTGGCATAGGAAATAAAACTGCTCAGAGACTAGCATTTCACCTATTGAACTCTGACAAGGAATTGTCAGATAGTCTATCAAACGCACTATTAGATATTAAGATCAAAATAAAACAATGTTCGAATTGCAACGGAATTACTGAGGAAGATCCTTGTAAGATATGTGATGACCCAAGACGAGATGATGGTCTCCTATGTGTTGTTGAAAATGCTTATGACATATTTGTTTTTGAAAAAATAAATAGTTTTTCTGGCAGGTATCATGTCTTAGGTGGTGCATTATCTCCTCTTGATGGGATAGGACCTGAAGACTTAAAAATTAATTCATTATTGAAAAGAGTAAACGATGGAATGGAGGTGGTCATAGCCACAAATCCAAGTGTTGAAGGTGAGACAACGGCCCTTTACTTATCAAAAATATTAGCAAATAAAGGGGTCAAAGTATCGAAACTTGCGCGTGGAGTACCAGTTGGAAGTGATCTGGAATATATTGATGAGGCTACTTTAATTAGGGCCATGGAGGGAAGAGTATCCGTTTAAACATACCAAATCTCTTAACAGTTTTTAGAATACTTCTAACCCCGATCTTTATATTATCATTGTTTTCTGACCATGAACATGGACATATGATAGCCTGCATTGTTTTTGTCATCGCTTGCATCACTGACACCTATGATGGTTATTATGCAAGAAAATATAATGAGATCACGCCTGAAGGGAAATTTTTAGATCCTTTAGCAGATAAAATACTTGTCTCTTCTGCTTTTATTAGTTTTGCCTTTCTCGGTATCATTGAATTTTGGATGGTTGGATTAATCATTTTCAGGGATCTATTTGTAACAGGATTAAGGATGGCGATTGAACATAAAGGTCTATCCATGGTCACTTCAATGATAGCAAAGACAAAGACAACTGTGCAATACACCATAATCATGTTTACATTGATTGTCTTAGGGTTGAAAGGAATACAATTAGGTTGGGTCTCCTCTTTTTTAAAAGTGGTGAATGATTTTCAATTAATCTATCATTTGACCTTTTTCATAACTTTATTTACAGTACTGACCGGATTAACATATCTTTATGATAATAGGCAAACTATCAAGTATTTCATGAATCAAAATGAATCTAAAGTTTAGACTTGCTGAATTCATAGGAACCGTTTTTTACGTTGGTAGATCACGAGTTGCACCTGGTACAATGGGAAGTGTGGTAGCGTTCCTAACTTGGTATGTATTCAAGCCATCGATCATTGATCCATTATTTCTTCTTATCACAGGTGGAATATTTTTCATAGGTATCGCAGTTTCAACCATATTGATAGAAGAATGGAATGAAAAAGATCCCAAAGCCATTGTGATTGATGAATGGGTTGGAATGTGGATCTCTCTATATCTTGTGCCTCATGATATTCTGTGGGGCCTTGTTGCTTTTGCACTATTTCGTTTTTTTGATATTTTTAAACCTGGACCAGTACAATCCATGGATGACATGGATGATGCAATTGGTGTGATGATGGATGATGTGGTTGCAGGAATATTGGCATGCTTAGTTACGCAGAGCCTTCTATATTTCAATCAATGAATATTTCTATTTTATCCATTGGTGATGAATTATTATCAGGCAGAACATTAAATACAAATGCAACTTGGATTGGTAAGACTCTAACAGAAATAGGTTGTGTGATTTTAGATCAAACTGTCATACCAGATGATGAATCCACCATCATTAAAACCTTAAATGCGATGATTGATACGAATAAGGAATCCTGCTTGATCATCACAGGAGGTCTTGGGCCTACTGAAGATGATGTTACACGTCAGAGTTTATTCAAATATGTTGGTGCAGAGGAAGAATTCGATTCTGAGTATTGGCAGTATTTATCCAATCGATTTAAAAAGTTTGGGATTGACATCCCGCAATCCAATCGAAATCAGGCTCTAGTGCCTACTACTGGAGAAATCATAGAGAACCCAATAGGTTCAGCTCGAGGTTTTAAGTTCAAAATGGGGAAGTCCGTTCTGTTCTCTTTGCCTGGTGTACCAAAAGAAATGAAGGAGATGACCAGGGCTTCCATTCTTCCTTGGTTACAAGAAAGATCAGATAAGAATTTTCATTCCACAACTATTCGCACAACTGGAATTCCGGAATCTGTCCTTGTTGAAGAAATCTCTATTATTCTAGAAAGTAACCATGGATGTAGGCTTGGATACTACCCATCCTTATTCGGCGTAGATATTCATGTTATTTCAGAAGATAAAAATTTTAAAAATGCCTTATCAGATAATATTGTTTCAGTATTAGGAGATAAGGTATATGCATTGGAAAAAGAAAATATTGAAGATGTAGTAATTAAGATTGCTCAAAAAAAAAATATAACCCTATCAGTTGCTGAATCATGTACTGGTGGTCTAATTGGTCATAGGCTTACTGAAGTATCAGGTTCTTCAAATACCTTTAAAGGTGGTGTCGTTGCTTATTCTAATTATGCAAAAATAAATATTTTGGGTATCAATGAACAAATCCTTGAAAATCGTGGTGCGGTAAGTGAGGAAACTGCAAAAGAAATGGCTTTGAGATCTAGGACGATATTTTCTTCAGACATAGGTCTCTCAGTTACAGGTATTGCTGGGCCAGATGGAGGATCTAATGAAAAGCCAGTAGGATTGGTCTTCGTAGCATTATCAACTGAAAAAGGCATAAAGGTACGTGAATACAAATTTGACTCTAATAGAACCAATAATAAACTAAGGACAAGTCAAGTGGCATTGAATTGGCTCCGTCTTGAGATGCAAAATGTCTGATCGTTTGCTTCGTACTTTTATTTCCATCCCCATACCAAATGAGGTGAGAACGAAAAAGAACATGCTTTATTCAACTTTAGAAAACTCACCATCAAAAATTAATTGGGTAAAAAATGAACAATTACATCTTACCATCAAATTTCTTGGACATACTCCAGAATCATTATTTAATGAGATCAAAGACGGTCTATGTAATATTGTTTCAAGCATAACTCCATTTGATCTGATTATAGATAAAACAGGGTGTTTTCCTGTCCCAGAGAGACCTAGGGTGTTGTGGCTAGGCATAGATGGAAATATTAAAACGCTAACCAACCTATTTGTCAAAATTGAAAACAAAATGGATCAATTGGGTTTTTCACGTGAAGAGCAAGATTATTTTCCACATGTAACATTGGCAAGGGTAAAATACCCTCAAAAATATACCCCTGATGTATCTATTTTCTTGAATTCAACCTATGATCCAATTGATTTTAAGGTAGATCGCGTGCAATTTTTATCTAGTGAATTATTGCCTACAGGTACAGTTTATACATTATTAGGATCATTCCCTCTTGGGGAAAAACTTTAAGGAGAGACAATGTCAACCGATACTAAAAAAGCAAAGGCATTAGAGTTAGCCATAACCCAGATCGATCGCCAATTCGGTAAGGGGTCGATCATGCGACTTGGAGCAGAACACGTGCCAAACATGGAGAATTCAGTTTCTACTGGATGTCTTTCTCTTGATGTAGCATTAGGAGTAGGGGGTGTTCCAAGAGGCAGGATTATTGAGATATATGGACCAGAATCATCAGGAAAGACAACATTGGCACTGCATATAGTTGCAGAAGCGCAGAAGGCAGGTGGATTTGCGGCCTTTATTGATGCGGAACATGCAGTGGATCCAGAATATTCAAATAATTTAGGAGTTAATACTGAGGAACTACTTATTTCTCAGCCTGATACTGGGGAGCAGGCTCTAGAGATATGTGAAACTCTAGTGCGTAGTGGGGCAATAGATGTTATCGTCATTGATTCAGTAGCAGCACTGGTTCCTAGAGCGGAACTAGAAGGTGACATGGGGGATGCACATGTCGGTTTGCAGGCAAGATTGATGTCACAGGCACTAAGGAAACTTACAGGTACGGTAAGTAAATCAAATACGACCGTAATATTCATCAATCAGATCAGAGAAAAGATTGGCGTCATGTTTGGGAACCCAGAGACTACATCTGGCGGAAGAGCACTGAAGTTCTATTCATCAATAAGAATGGAAATTAGACGTGTGACAAGTTTAAAAGATGGTGGCGAGATGGTTGGAAGTAGAGTACGTGTTAAGGTTGTTAAGAATAAGGTTGCACCCCCATTTAAACAGACAGAATTTGATATCATGTATGGTCAAGGAATATCGTATGAAGGAGATCTACTTGATCTAGCAGTCTTAGGTGACATAGTTGAAAAAACAGGTGCTTGGTATTCCTATGATGATGTTAAAATTGGCCAAGGGCGTGAAAATGCAAAGACATTTCTTAGTCAGAATGATGACATTCTAGATTCCATAACTAAAAAAGTAGTTGCATTCATGGGCCTTGAGGAAGGGGTAGTAGAATCTGATTCATAAAATAGAGTCCATCAAGCCACAGAAAAGAAATAAAAATAGATTTAACATAATATTTGAATCTGGTGACATCTTTGGTATTTCTGGAGATGTGTTATTAAAATATAATATTTCTTCAGGAGAGGAATTGTCAGGCCATCTCATCTCTAAACTTAAATCTGATGAAATACACAATAAGTTAAAAGAAAAAATATTAAATCTTTTATCATATCGATCTAGGAGCACCAAGGAATTAGAGATATTGTTAATGAGAAAAGGTTATGAAAAGGGTGCAATAAATGATGTTTTGGCAGAACTAACTTCAAAAGGTTATTTGAATGATGAAGAGTTTGCAAAGTCTTATGCTACTTATCTGATCAAGGTAAAAATGCTAGGGAAAATTGGAGTATTGAACCAATTCCATAAGCATGAGATAAGTTTAGATATTTTGGAGCCGATCATTGATGAACTATATGATAAATATCCTCCCGATAATTTGATAAAGAAGATTGTTGACAAACGATCAAAGACTGAAAAAATAGGTATTAAAAACAATAAAAGATTGATAGACCATCTAAAAAGAAAAGGCTATGCGTGGGATGAGATATCAATGTCAATTGAAACTCATTTTAGTGAAGATTCCTAATTTATCATAACCAGAGAAATTGGAATTAATGCCGATTAATTTAATCACTGATCTTAATTGCATTTTATATTATATAATTTTTACAATGCTATTTTACTTATAACGATAGTAAAGGTTTAATAGGTCATAAATAACATAATATTAGAGTTTAACATTGATTTTATCATAATTAACTATAGCAGTATATGATAAAAAATTGGGGCAGCGTTCATTTAGACCTCGGACAGAATGAACGTCTACCCCTTCCACATACCAAAGGTACCAAACCAGCACCTTCAACGGTTAAAGTATTGGTTTATTTAATACAAGTCAAGAAAAATTTATAATTGAGATTTTGGCTATCTTTATAGCGCTGAAGTACCGGTGGAGGGGCTCGAACCCCCACTCTTTTGAAAGAAATGGATTTTGAATCCACCGCGTCTACCAATTCCGCCACACCGGCTTGTAATTAATTGTATTATAATTATCTAAATTTACTATTATTAAGAACGAAACCATGTAAAATTATCTTCAAATATTTCAACCTTTGGAGAAAGATTGGTAAATTTGTTCATGAATAAAAAATTAATAACTCTATTCTTCTTTTTAACATTCATTCAGGCTCAGGCCCTTCTCGATGAGATTGAAATATTATTAAATAAGAATGAACATTTCCAATTTGTACCTGAAAAGATCATTAAGAATGATGGACTTTGGTATTCTGAGGCAACTGATAAATTATTTACCGGAAGAATTGAAATATATTCATTGAAAACAAAGGGCCTATATGGTGAATTAAAAGAATTAAATAATTCTGATCTTAATTTAAAAGATCATGTAAAAGTCATTGAATGTACCATAATTGATGGAGTAAAGAATGGATATTTCAATCAGTATTTTACCTCAAAAACCATGCTTCCTGGAATAATCGGACTTTATGTCAATGATAAAAGAGAGGGAAACTGGACATGGTTAGAACCAGTTCAGATGAAAAACAAGCGTTCCTGGGAAGACCCAGACCAATTTGTAATAACCCAAATAGATTATCGTGATGGATTAAAAGATGGTTCCATTCTAATTCATAGTGCTTCACTTAATCAGGAACATCGTCAGCATAACTTTGAACATCCTGTAGATGATATTATTGCAAAGGGATTTTATCAAAATGATAAGATGTCAGGCGAATGGATATTTTATGATAATATTATCAGTGATTATGATAATCAAATAGAATCAGAATATGCTGATGACCTTTTACTACATTGGACAAGAAAAGAAATCTATGAGAATGATGAGATCATCGATAAAGAATGTAGAGAGCCTTGGAGTAGGCACTTGGATTGTTCGACCTTCCAGGAAAAATATTCGAACAAGATATACACCGTTACTGATCGAGATAATTATGTTGAAAGGGTAAGTAATCAAGAAGACGATGGAATGGCTACTGTATTTGATATTAAAGGTAATGAAGTCACCATAAACATCATGGAATTCATGCAGCATATAAATGAATTTCATTCTTCGAGTGTTAGTATTCATAAGGAGAGGGGATATGAATTCACGATCAATGATGCTTTTAGAAGGAAATTAAATGAGAAATATTGGAAATGACCATAGTTGATTCCTTTCAATATCTCTTCAAAACCTCACATTTGTGGGGTTTTTTCGTTTATTTCATCAATAATTAAGTTAGGGTGGAACGGAAAGATTGAAATGATAGCAAATATTTTGAAATCAATCAGTATGCATGGTTTAATGCCGATCTTCTTGTTATTTTTTTACGCTTGTGTACTTATTCCCACTGGAATAGATAATCCCCAAAAAATTCCAGGAATAGTGAAAATTAAAAACAGAGATGATTCCGTCATTAGGTATACCCATAGATATCAGCGAGGTACTATCAAGGCTTTGCCAATGATTATTACCACTGGAATAAAAACAGGGATGAGGCAGGTTTTTACAGAAATTGAATTCAAATCCTATAACAAAGGACTCCCACTAAGGTATGATACCGTAGAATTATTTAATACTAGAGGGGATAAGTGGCAATGGAATGTTGATAATAGAAATAAGAAATACATCAAAAAGAAACATTATGTCATAGAACAATTTTCTGCTAGGATCGATTCAAAGATTGATGATCTTTTGATCTTCATGAAGCATCAGCCCCTATATTTGAAATTATCAGGTGAACGAGTCACTTTCAAACCGTTAGATGAAGATCATGTTCAATCGATGATCAACATATTACTCTTCTCTAAAATAATGGATTAATGCATTAGGTTTGGGGAAACTCCAATGAGATTGCTAAATAACCCATTTCTACATAACTTTTTTTTGTCTTAATGTAAATTAAGAGTTCATTTCATTCTTTATTAACAAAACTCAAGGTGTATCATATGATGAACACTCCAAAATGTTTAATTCAAAACGTAGATAAATATCCAAATGAGCCGGCAATTTCAATTAAGGATTCATCAGGTCAATGGCAAACAGATACCTGGGCTGAATTCTATGCAAATGTTCTTTCAGTTTCAAAAGCACTGATTGCTCATGGAGTCAATGAAAATGACAAGATCAGCATCTACAGTTACAACAGAAAAGAATGGAATACTAGTTACATTGCTGCTCAGATGATCAATTCTGTTGCAGTTGGTGTATATCATACCTGCTCATCCAATGAGGTAGAATGGATTGTTGGTAATTCTAGTTCAAAAATTATCTTTCTAGGTAATAATCCCAATGATAATGATGAGGTAGAAAAAATGCCTAATCATCGTTTGATGGCAGTCTTAGATAAACTTGAAATGGTAGAAGTTGTAGTTGTAATGGATGGTATTGAATTATTAGATCATGAAAAAATGATATCTTGGAATGATTTTATCAAAAAAGGGACCTCTTTGGATGAATCAAAAGTATTAGAACGTTATGAAAAAATAGAAGGAAATAATACATCTTCTCTTATTTATACTTCGGGTACAACCGGTAATCCAAAAGGTGTTGAATTAACCCACCATAATTGGACCTTTGAATTAGACATGGCACTAACAATAATGAAATTTGAGCAAGGAGAAAAATATGTTTCCTGGCTTCCAGGTGCCCATGTTTTTGGACAATTAATAGATAATCATTATTGGGTTAGAAGAGCACTACATATGCATATAGTAGATAGTCCTCTAAATACGGTGGACTATGCAAAAGAGGTTCAGCCTCATCTATTTATCTCAGTGCCAAGGATATATGAGAAAATTTACTCTAATATCATGGCTGCCATTGAATCTAAAGCCATATTGAAGATAGGGTTGAAGATCCCTGGACTATCAAACGTATTTAAATCCAAATTAAAGGCAGCTGCTGGTTTCTCTAATACTCGATTTGCCATAAGTGGTGCTGCGCCTATTAATCCAGACATTTTATCCCTATTCCAAAAATTAGGCATACCCTTGTTTGAAGGATATGGAATGACAGAGAATACTGCTGGTGCTACCATGAATTATGTTGGAAATAATAAGATCGGTAGCGTTGGCAAGGCTTTTCCTGGGACAGAGATAAAATTAGCAGACGATGGAGAGGTCCTTTTGAAGGGTGACCATGTTATGAAGGGTTACTATGATAACCATGAAGCAACAACAGAAACGATAATTGATGGATGGTTACATACTGGTGACGTAGGAAAGATTGACTCTGATGGATATCTATTCATAACTGGTCGAAAAAAGGAAATTTATGTTAGTTCTGCTGGGAAAAACATTGCTCCATTGGTCATAGAAGAGACCATGAAATCAATTCCAATCATATCACAATGTTTTCTTGTAGGTGATGGAAGAAAATTTTGTTCAGCGTTATTTACATTGGATGTAGGTGCCATCTTAAGAGACAAAATAGGTTTAGACAGTAATGAGATACCAAAAGATCCCATTCAGCAGATAGCCATGCTTAAAGAAAATGGCCATGAATTATCTGATTATACTGAAAGCGAAGATGTAAGGGCAGAATTGCAATCTGAAGTAGATAGGCTTAATAATCAATTTTCAAATCCAGAGCAACTAAAGAAATTCGCCATCTTGCCAAGGGATCTCACAATTGACAATGGTGAATTGACCCCTACATTGAAGATCAGAAGAAAACAGATCAATGAAAATTGGTCAGATGTGATAGAATCAATGTATAATAATTGATCTTGGAAAAAATTACATTTTTAGGATGTGGGTCTTGGGGAGGCGCACTGGGGAAGTTGTTATCAGAAAAAGATAACCAGGTGACCATATGGCATCGAAATGAAAATGTTGTTAGATCGCTAAATGAAACGAGGCACCACTATCTAATACCAGAGTTGAAATTTCCACAAAATGTATTATTTACTAATGATATCTCCTCATCAATTATCAGTTCAGATATCATAGTATTAGCTACACCTTCCCAATCCATACGTTCCTTACTTGACTCGAATAGGGAACACTTCAATAAAGAAAAGACCATAGTTAATATCTCCAAAGGGATAGAGGTAGATACTTTAATGACCATGAGTGAGGTTATTAAAGATGTATTGAAAGAAGACCATGGGAGCGTAGTAACATTGTCGGGTCCAAGTCATGCAGAAGAGGTCATACGGAAACATCCTACAACATTGGTTGCAGCTTCAAAAAATGTAGAGTCAGCTAAGAGAATACAAACTTTATTTGCAACTGAAATGCTTAGAACCTATCTCAATAGAGATATCAAAGGTGTTGAACTAGGAGGTTCCATGAAAAATGTCATCGCAATTGCCGCAGGTATTTGTGATGGGATTGGATATGGAGATAACTCAAAGGCAGCATTAATGACACGTAGCATGTCAGAGATCACCAGATTAGGAAAAGCCATGGGAGCAGAGGATAAAACATTTAGAGGTTTGAGTGGATATGGAGATCTCATTGTAACTTGCTTGAGCAAGCATAGTAGAAATAGGCAACTGGGTCAGTCCATAGGAGAAGGCTTAACCTTGAAAGAGGTCACTGGAAAGATGGATATGGTTGCAGAAGGGGTGTATACAGCAAAATCGGTTCATCAACTTAGATTAAAACATGGGGTTGAGATGCCAATTCACGAGGCTATTTACCAAGTATTATTTGAGAATAAGGATCCTAAGCGTTCTGTTGTTGAATTAATGAATCGTCGCCTTAGTGAAGAGGATTACTGATCAAATATTTTCGTTGAACATACCTCGGATCTCATCGGATGAAGGCCTTGGTGCATCAACCGATATCATACTACCATCCTTGCCGATCAACATGAATCTTGGAATTCCAAATATCGCATAGGACTTTGTTATTTCACTCCACCCATCAGCCCACAAATGAACACCGCCTAGATCATCCTCTGTTAACATCTTGATCCAAGCATCTCTATCAGTATCAACAGAGACACTTAGAAATACAATATCCTTATCTTCATAGTCTTTTTGTAATGTTTTTAGAGATGGGATCTCAGCAATGCATGGGCCACACCATGTGGCCCAAACATCAACATATACCATGCTCCCTTTGAATGAAGATAATTTGACCATTTTATCATTTTGGTCTGGATATGAGAATTCAATTGCTTGGTCACCCACATTTGGCATGTTATCATAACTTGATTTGCGTTCAATCCAATTATTGATCGAACTAGAGATCTTTTCTTTTTCTTTTTGAATAGAATCATTGTCTTTTATTTGATTTAATGATTCCAGTATCTTTTTCTCATATTCCATTAGCATCTGTTTGAATCCACTTTCACTAACAGAATCGATCATGCCATAGAAATTATATTCCTGTTGTAATACTCGAACATCCCATAAGTATGCCAACTCCTCTTTTGATTTTTCTGACAAATTCTGTTTTTGTTTCTTATATCTATCGATTGAGGTGCTCAAGTTCTCTAATTCAGTCTCTATGAAATCTTCATCATTGATCTGGTTCAATTTTTCTAAAAGTTCCGCCTGATGGTCTTCAAGATATTTTTGATATTCTGACTCATCCATTAAATAAAGAGCCTCCCCATAAAAATCCTTTTTTTCATTTAATAGGTATTTGTAGGCTAAGAAGGAGGACTGTGAACTGTTATCATATTTGATGGTCTCATCAAATTGCTCTGTATCGATCTCCAATGAAATATCATCTACAGGTCTTAGATACATTGAAGTTGACTCTCTTCCATGTCTGAAAGATAAATATTCAGAGGAGTCGCGTAAAAATGAGATCTCGAATCTTCCGTCTTCGCTTACATTGGTCTCATATGTTGTATCTGGATAATTAAAAAATACTTTCTCACCTACAGGGTTAATTATTGTACCTCTGATGGTTATGCTTTTTGAATTGTTACTACATGCAAGATAAATGCAGCAAAAAATAAGAATTGTGGATATTGTATTGTTTTTCATTCAATTAATATAAGTTTTTTGATAGTAGTAGTCTCTTTATTTTTATTTATTTATTGATCCTAAGAAGTTTTTTTATATGCCTAATAGGTATTACATTCATTACAGTTGAAAAACATAGAGGTCAAAATGAAAATACTTTCCGTAGCAAAAAATCTAGAAGAATTGATATTAGGTTCAAAAAAACCAAAGGATCATTGGAAGAAGTACAGAGTTCCAAGAAACTCTAAATAACATATTAAAAGGTTAGTTTGCTGGATAAAGGCAACGATAACCTATGTGTCTAATGCAAGACATGTAGATGATTCCCAACATCTACCCATGGGTCTTATTGATTATTCACATTTCTTGATTTAAGGTTCGATGGTTCCATTCCATGAATTAATGCTGGATTGTAATTAAATTCAGTGGTGAGTATGGAACTTATTCTTTTGATTGCTGTTTTCATAGCCATCCCATTGGGATTATTCTCATTCATGTGGAAAAATAGAAAATAATGTTCTTTCATTTCCTAGGGGTTTACAGTTTACTTTTCTTCTACTTTTTCTCTGGTCAGGACATATTTTACATGGAACATCTTATTGAAGAGGATGGAAAAGTATACAGGAGATTTACAGGTGAATCCATTTCAGGAATTATCTATGAATCTTTCAACGATCCAAGGGTCAATGTGAAATTAGTAGGCAGAGTAACAAATTCGTTTAAAGATGGCCATTGGACACAATGGTGGGACAATGGGCATAAGAAGACCAGTGGAATTTACAGCAAGGGGGTCAAGAACGGCTTCTGGTATGAGTGGGATCATGATGGCATCATGCATTTTGAAACCTATTATAAAATGGGTCAAGTCATTCAGGTAAAGAATTGTCTATCCGATATCTGTGATTCTTCTCTGGTCCAAAAAGATATACAGATCAAATTCTAAGAAATTTTAATCATATTGAACTAAAGAAAGATCCAAAAGGAAAAAAAATGGCAAGATTGATCACTTCACCATCCATCATTGAGTCTGCAGGAAATAAACCAAAGGTCATCAGGGAATATGTGGGGCTTGTCAACTCAAAGACCAAAAGAATAAGCATGGCTCATATGAGTTCACCTAAGGGATGGGAAGAGCCTGGTCAGAGACCAGAGTTCCATGAGTATACACTTGTACTGAAAGGATCACTTAATGTGAGGACAAAAAGCGAGGTAATAAAGGTTGATCCAGGACAGGCAATCATCACAGAGCCTGGTGAATGGGTCAAATATGATACAAAAAATTCAGATACAGAATACATTGCTATCTGTTTACCAGCATTTGACATTGATACTGTACACCGTGATGAAGATGCATAACTCAAAATAACATGTCATTCATGACGAATGGGTGCATCTGATGGGTTATATTTATATCTCCCTCAGTGCCTTATCATATTGTCTCATGTCCATTTTCGTAAAATTGGCAGGAAATGATTTGATGACAATACAGATAGTCTTCATTAGGGGGCTCATCACCCTTGTCATCACATTTCTTATTTTAAGGCACAATAAAGTTGCTCCTTTTGGGAATAATCGAATTGTGTTGACCATAAGGGGAGTTGTTGGTACCGTTGCACTTTTTCTGGTCTATGAGTCTTTGCATAGGTTATCACTTCCGGAGGCAACGGTCATACAGTATTTATATCCTATCTTTACAGCACTTTTTGCCTCATTAATAATTTCAGAGCATGTTGGAAAGGTCTTATATGTCTCCATAATCGTAGGATTGGCTGGTGTTTATGTCATATTGGATTTTCCATTTTTAGGCTCTGATAAAATACACAAACTTGATGGATTGATCGCATTGTCTGGTGCATTTCTAACAGGACTTTCATATGTGATGGTCAGAAAGGCATCGCAATTAAGAGAGTCACCTTATGTCATCATGTTTTATTTTCCCTTGATCACTGTTCCAATGAGTTTATTTTTCTTATCAGGTAATTGGACAACCCCTACAACAACTGGTTGGATATATTTGATCATGATAGGTATCAGTTCCCAAATAGGTCAGTTATTTCTCACATTCGGATATGAACTGCTCCCTGCTAGTAGGGCAGCAATGACCAGTTATCTTCAGGTGCCTTTTTCAGTCATCGCTGGAATAATTATCTTCAATGATGTAATAACCCTTAATTTCATGGTAGGGACCTTGATGATTCTTTTTACAATAGTCATGGTCATTATCAAGGAAAACACGAAGGATCATATCATTTAATGAATCTGTAATTCTATTTCATAAAGAATGGATATTCAAGACTCTAGGTAAAACAAATAAGATCTTATTAAATTTGAGTATGTACAAAATAATTCCAATCTTAATTCTAAGCATGATTATTTCGGTCATGGGATGTGAGGATACGGCCAGTGGATTCACAGGTTCTGAGAATGTAGATGTGATCGAGCATGTTAGTTTTTCCAATATCGTAAAAACCGTTACAGAAAATAGCCTCGTGGTCAATGGTGTGCTTACAAATTCAAGTTCATCAATAACCATTGGACCACCTTGGTACATAGAATGTCAATTTTATTATGAAAATTCAGGAAATACATTTCTCATTGGGGGTGAAAACACGACCATAAGTAACTCACTCTCTCCTGGAGTTTCCATCGAATGGAACTTGACACATGATGTAGATAATCCAGATCAGTATGAAAATTTCACAATTGATGATCTTAGGGCTTATAAGAATTGATCTTGCTTTAAGAATTTTAGATTATCATTATCTAATTGAGTGTCCTATTTCATTATAATCCAAGCCAAATATCAAATATGTATTAATCATTTAGGTTTACATTTTGTTAACATAAATTATTCACTTATATTTCGCAGCTTTCTCGACGAGGAATTCGAGAATCTGCCCTCGTAGTTCAATGGATAGAACAAGTGCCTCCTAAGCATTAGATGCAGGTTCGATTCCTGCCGAGGGCACATTTAATACAAAAGAAAAGATAAAATGTTAAGACCAAAGAAGAAAATCACTAAAAAAGAAATTCAGAGAGACCCATTTCTAGAATCTGTAGATCAGGCCCAAGCCCATCTTGAAGAAAATAGATCAAACTATCTTAAGGCAGGTCTGGTCGTATTAGGATTATTAATTGCCTACAATGTCATTTCTGACAAGAGATCTCAGGCCAGAATTGATGCTAGTTCATCCCTAGGCGAGGCATTGCTCACACTAGACCGAAAAGACATGACCACAGCCGAATTTCAATTGCAAACCGTTCTAAATGAATATGATAACACGCCAAGCGCATCTGTTGCTGAATATTATTTGGGTAAAATGAATTATGACACTGATAAAATGGAGGAAGCAGTAATTCACCTAAACTCATACTTTAACTCTAATCCTAAAGGATTTCTAGCACCATCCGCAGCGATCATGCTTTCAGATATTTCTGCAAAGGAAGGTAAGTTGGTAGATGCAATTCAAATTTTAGATAAGGGCATGAAACATGCAGATTCAAAAAAGGATGTTCGTCTACTTAATTTGCGCAAGGCTCAGGTGGAATTCAAACAGGGTAATAAGGATAATGCAAAAGAAATAGTTGAAAAACTATTATCTGAAGATGAACTTACGAATTGGAACAAGCAAATTGCTCAGGAGATCATGGGTAGGATCGTAAGTTAAATTCTTGTAAAAAAGTAACATAGACCGTAGTATCGCGGGCTGAAAAGCGGGTGAAAACCCGCTTTTCTTTTGTATGGAAATGAATAATGCATTAAAACATATCGTTGAGCCTTTTCTCGCTCCAGATCAGGTCCTTTTGGATGCTACTGAGGATATGAGGGGAAATTTTATTAGGATCATTATTGATTCAGAAATTTCTCTGACCCTGAGTGATACCTCAGAAATAACCAAATCCATTAGAGATTCTGGGGAAATTGATTCAAGATTTCCAAATGGTTACAGGCTTGAGGTTTCTACACCTGGTTTGGATTATTCTCTTGAACATCCATTTCAATATAAAAAGAACATTGATAGGGATTTGAAAATAACATACACAGAAAATGGTGATGATGTTAAAGTTACTGGGAAATTGGTTAATGCGAATGAAGATTCATTTGAATTGAAAATTAATGATAAAAAATTCTCATTTGATTATGAGAAAATTAAGACTGCATATGTCAAAGTATCTTTCAAATAAATATTAGGAGACGTTTTGGTAAATAGAGAATTAATTGAAGTTTTTTCAGAAATAGCTAGAGAAAAAAATGTTGAAAGATCGGAACTGGCAACAATTTTAGAAGAACTTTTCCTCTATGTGATTGAAAAGGAATATGGTGATTCATCAAATTGTAGTTGCATAGTAAATCTCGATAAGGGAGAGATAGAAATTTATGCAGAGAAGACAATTGTTGAAGAGATAGATGATTATAAAGTAGAAATTACCCTAGAGGAAGCCATAGAAAAGGAACCTGATGCAGCTGATCTTGAACCGGGAGATATCTTTGTAGAGGTAATAGACCCAAGAGTATTTGGACGTAGACTCGTAACCACAGCCAAGCAATTTTTCGCACAGAGACTAAGAGATGTTGAGAGAAATTATATTTATGAAGATTATGCAAATAGAATTGGTGAAATAATCATAGGTGTAGTTCATCAGGTCCAGCGAGACGGTGTATTCATTAACATAGAACAAGCAGAATTGCGCATGCCAAAGAATGAACAAATACATTTGGAGCGATATAGAAGAGGAGATACCGTTCGTGCAGTCATCAAATCTGTAGAAGTAACAGCAAAAGGTCCTGATATTATTGTCTCAAGAAGCGATAATCATTTTCTTTATAAACTATTTGAGTTAGAAGTACCTGAGATAGAGGATGGAATTATTGAAATAACTTCCATTGCACGTTATCCAGGAGAAAGGGCAAAAATAATAGTAAAGTCAAATGATAGAAGAATAGATCCAGTTGGTGCTTGTGTTGGCATGAGAGGGAGTCGCATACAAGCGATTGTAAGAGAATTAAATAATGAAAAAATTGACATAGTAAACTTTAGTGAGCAAAATGAGATTCTGATCAGTAGAGCATTATCTCCTGCAAAACCTGTTCAGTTATACATTGATGATGAGAAGAGTTATTGTGTTGCGTTATTTGAAGATGATAGTCTTGATGCAGCCATTGGTAGAAATGGGATGAATGTAAATCTTGCATCTAAGATAACTGAATACAAGATAGATGCATATGGAGTAAAACAATATGAACGTATTCAAGAAGATCAAAAAACTCCTTTGAACGATATTGATGAAATTGACCTAGCGTCTGCAAAATTACTTACTGAAGGAGGTTTTCCATTGGTTTCAGACTTACTTGATGCAGACATGGAAGATCTATTGAATATTAAAGGAATTAGTGAAGGTTCTTTAGATGATATATATGAATCGGTACAGATTTTCATAGAAAGGGAGATTGAAACTGAAATAGAGGAAGAAGAGGTTGATTTTTCATCAATGGGTATTGATTTGGAAACAGAACCAAATGTCAAGGCAAATGGTGAAGGAGAGGTTGGAGAAAAGATTCTTGATAAAGATGAGGATTCTGATTCAACAGAGTTAAATGATGTCCTCCAAGATGAGGAAGAATAAATAATGGCAAAGGTTAGAATATTTCAAATTGCTAAGGAATTAAATATTTCCCATACCGATATATTAAGTTTTTTGAAATCTCGTAAAGTTGAAGTCACAAGCCATATGTCTCCTATCGATGAGAATGTACACAAAATGATTCTAGATGAGTTTTCTAA
>CAYZJY010000032.1:0-19396 GCA_964478995.1 uncultured bacterium | reverse complement strand
GGTACTGGATCATATTTTGCAGAAAATTCAAATAAAGAAAAATAATCGGCCTCTGCACCTCTAGTGATTGGATTATGACTGGGTGGAAGATCAATATCTGAAAATTCATATATCATTGGATCAGTTAATAATTGAAAATTTGTGAAGGCCAAACTTTGTTGATAATCTAGTTTAGATTGTAACTCTAGATCTATGGCTGTTCCATCAAACACATTATGAACACCATCAACATCTCCCATTGCAAGAGCAATGTCGTAAGAGTCTGTAGCCGAACACATGGCAAAAAGAAAACCGCCATTGCCAACATAATTCTTTATAATCCTAGAGATACCCTTTTTTTGTTGATGAACACTTTCATATCCAAGTTTTTTGGCCACATTTTCAAATTGTAATTTTTGATCCTTATACCATTGGGAGTTGCGATGGCTTCTATAGAATTTTCCATATTGACCTGTAAAATCCTCATGGTGCAGATGTAGCCAATCATAGTTATCAAGTTTTCCCATATGCACCTCTTCATCCCATAGTGTCTCATAATCAACTTCAGCATAGGTTAAGGCAAGTGTGACTGCATCATCCCATGGTTGCTTGTTAGGTGGTGTATAAATGGCAATCTTTGGTTTTTTTTCGAGGAGAACAATATCCATGTTTTCCTGCTCAATTGATGAATAAATATTCACAAGTCTATTTGCATCTATCATTTCAAAGGAAACACCACGAATACGGCATTCAGTTTGAATGAATTGATGGTCATCGATTAGAAAGGAACCGCCTCTATAATTTAACAGCCACTCAACATTGGTGTTTTTTGTTAAAGTAAAATATGCTATGCCATAAGCCTTTAAGTGGTCGTTCTGCGTTTGGTCCATTGGGATAATTATTTTTTGTGCTAATGAGCACGAAATAATTCCAATTAAAAATATGTTTTTCATTAGCTTTCTATTTTTTGCATCTCGCGTATGTGGAATCGAATTGGTTCTAGATAGATAGAGGATGGGTATTCATCTAAGATTCGCATATACAGTTCGAGTGCTTTTTCGGAATTTGATAATTTTAACTCATATATTTGGCCAGCAAGTATGATTCCTTTATCCGCAAGGTCTGTGCCCTGGAGCAATGATCCAAACTCCAGTGCATTATCGTAGTCTTTCAGCCTATAATAGAGCAGACTCAATCTTAGGTTTGCAAGAGGAAGGATCTTTGTTTCTCCCAGTTCATTTTTTACAAACAGAAGTTCCCGTATGGCATCGCCTAATTTCTTTTGTCTTAAATAATTTTCAGCTTTTAAAAAATGTAAAAAAGAAGTTCGGTCAGCGTCCTCTTTTGTATAATACTTATGAATCATATTTTTTAATTCCATGAGGTCGTTGAACGAAGGATCAACTGGAATTAGATCAAAAAGAGATTCATCGATCATTGTTAGAGTTGAATCAGGTTCATCATTCAAGAAATGAACGAGTATCTTTTTTAATTCTATCTCTGGTAAAGGGTTTTTTTTCAATTGTCTTTCGAGAAAACCCTTTGCCTCTTCAGACTGTCCGCGCGCTATTAGGACATCTGTCATTCTAAGAATGATCTTTAATTTTAATTTTTTACCAGGCTTATTATTCATTGCTTTTGTGAATAATACATAGGCCTGATCAAAATCCTGCAATATTCTATATTGTATCTCACCAAGTTTGAAAAATGCTTCGGCTAACAATGGCGATTTTTTCAGGGTCACCAGCATGGAGTCGTAGAGCGCAATGCTTGAGGATAAATTATCATTTGATATGGACGAGTATACACGAAATGGATCTTCAAAGAACATGCTGTTATCAAAAAAGAATGGAATCAGATATGTTTCAGTTGAAGGAATGATCTGGTCTTCAAATGTTCGTGCGAGTCCTAGAAGTGCTTTACCTGAAATATTAGGATGAAGATTTTTTGACAAAACTAAATTATAGGACTTGATTGCATATGAGAATTGAGATTCTTTTCTAAGTTGATTTGCAAAATTGAGCCATTCATCAACATTATTATTTTCAAAAGATGACCACTCATTTTTCTTTTTAAATGATTGGTCATAATCTTGTTGTTTGAAATAAAATTCACTTAAGACATTAAGTATCTTCTTAGGGTTCTTATGTGATGCTTCAATAAGTTTATTTTCTATTATTGGTAGAGCATCTTCTTCATCACTCATCAAAAGTATTCGTCGCTCTATTATGCCAAATTGTTTAGGTTCATGTATCAGATATAAAATGAATTGGTCCATGGCCTTATCATATACCCCTCGAGCTTGAAAGTAAACTCCGCTCTCATATGATAGAAATGATTTACCAAATTTCTTTTTCCCTTTTTGCATTACTATGTCAAGGTCCTTGTCCAATCCATATTTGCCATACATTGATACCATTATGCGATAATATGATCGGTTATTCTTGAATAAATGCAATCCAGATGACCAAACCTCCTGAGCATTTTCTTTTTGCTCATTTAAATAGTGTAACTCGCCTAATTCTGAATATAATCTAATATTGCCCGGTTCTTTTCTAATTCTATTCTTAAGGAATTCAATACCTTCATTATATTTTTCGTAGTTCAAATAAAGTGATTTTATTTGTTGAACTGAACTGAAATTTTTTGGATTTTTCTTTAATATTCCCTTATGAATTGATATAGCACCATCAATATCTCCTTTCCTCTCTAGAAGTTTTGCGGTTTTTATCGCAGCACTGCTTGATGTACTCTGTTGTGCCGATAAAATAGTAATGAAAATAATGGGTATAATAAAAAGATTAATTTTCTTCATTATTTATTATTGTATCCTTGGATGACAATTGGCTTAGTGAATTAAAGTATCTTTTTATCATTATTTGATGATCTTTGGAATAACCAGCCTTCATTGCATTTTTTAGTGCTTGCAGTGCCATGTTTTCCCTTTGTCCTAGGTCGGCTGGCATACCCCCAGGGCCTTGAAAGAGCACATTGGCCATGGCAGAGGATGATTTTCTTTCATCCTTTTCTCCACGCTGTGTCATTGATGTTTGACTATCAAGCATCCTTGATAAAATTCGTTGTTGTCTCTCTTGGGTCTTTCTGCTATAGCGTTTATTTTTCAGATCTTTTATTACTTCATCCATTTCTTTTGATATGCCACTAAGATTCCCCTTAGTTCCACCTCCTGAATTCCGCATTTCTTTGATCAATTGTTCTAGTGATTTTCTAATTCCTTTTTGATCATCTAGCATTTGTTGCATCATCTGTTGTTGTGCTGCTGCTGCCATCTGCCCTAGGTTAAATTGCATTCCTTTTTGATTTAATGTTTGTTGATTTCCTGACATTTGTTGCATCATCTGTAGAAATTGCTGGAAACCGCTTGCAGAGCCAGATTCTTGCATGTTTTGCATGCTATTAAATAATCCCAATGCAGCTTCATTTAGTCCTTCCATTGCAAGGTCTTGGTTATTGCCTGCTTGGGTTAAGTTCCGATCGGCTAATTTGGATTTTGCATTTTCCATTCCTGCATTTGCCTTTCCAACTCCCCTTCCAATATCAGGAGTGATAGCAAAGGTTTCATTGGACAGTTGTAACATTTTTTCTGTCATTGATTGTAATTGGTCTTGGAGCACTTGTTGTCTACGAGCAAATTCTCTGAGCCTAGGTGAATTTCTTGATGCTTGATCCACATCATTTTTTAATTGTTCCTCTTGCGATGATAGATAGAGCATGCTCTGTAAGAGGTCTTGAAATTTTTCCATCATCTCTGATACAGATTGTTGATTGAATCCTTGCTGAATATTCATCATTTGTTGCATCATCATTTCTAAATTAGCCATTGCCTCTTGACTTTGATCCATGGCTTCTTGACTATTTTGACTTGATAGATTTTGAATTACTGAATCAAAGTTTGATTCAATCTCTTCAGAAAGATCTGAATCTGATAGGCTAGATAATTCTTGGGAAGAATTTTCATTAAATGGATCTATTAATTCTGATGCATCCTCGATCAATGATAATATGTTTTCAAATTCATCTAGGTTTCGTTGCTCTTCCTGCGCTAATCGGTTCATGTTAGATTGATCATCTTGGGTTTCCCTTATCTCATCGTCTAGAGCATTCTGTTGTTCATATAGATTTTGCATTCTATTTTGAATTTCATCTAATTTTTGTTCTGCTTGAAATCGTTTGAATATTTCTAAATATCTATCAAGATCTTCTTCTATTTGTGCCATATTATTTGACAATTCATCCAGCGCATCTTGGAGTGCCTCCATATCCATGCTCTCTAAAGCCATTTCAAGATCTTCCATGTTATTCATCATTTCTTCTGGTATTATTTCACTTACTAATTCAGATAATTCTTTGAATTTTTCCAATAGACCTGGAGAAAACAATTTATGTTTTTCTACTTGCTCTGTTAATGATGTAATTGCCTCTGCTATCTTTTCTATATTTTCGATTTCCTTTTTTGATTGTTCTAGAGAATTTTTTAAGGATTGCTGTTCGTCCCAATCAAGTTCTTTCGATTTGAGCATTTGAAGTTCAGTGGCTTCAAATTGATTTTTTATATCATCCAACTCATCTAATCCATTCACGATTTCGTCAATAAGGTTCTCTTCAGAATTATCGATGCTTTCATAAAGGTCTGCAAGCGAGGGGACTTGCGCAATGAAAGTATTAGATATTGTCTTTTTGGGACCAGAAATGTTATCATTATCTGTCAATTCAAAATGAAAATGAACCTCATCATCCGGCATGAGCATCATATCAGTCAGGTCCCAATACATCTCAATTTTTTGGTTAAGGGAGTCAGTATGTAATCCATTTATATTGAACATTGCAACATAAGGGTCCGCTTGTAAATAGGCTGGCCTCTGTATTTCGTAGGCAAGTTGGAGGTTGGTGAATCCAAAGTCATCATTGATTTCCAAATGAATTGGAATGGTTTGATCATTACCAAGTTCGGTCATTTTAGGTGGCGCAATTACAGATATGTTTGGCTCATGGTCAGGAATTATGTTAATCTTGTAGGGCACAGGATCGCGATTGGTAATCCCTCTTTTATCAACGAGATTAACAGTAAACTTTCCTTCATCCACTAACGTAAAATACCCAGAAGCCTTATTATAACTAGATGACATTTCTGACCGTTCACCATTTATGTCAATATAAGATGTTTGAAGCATTCGATTTGACGCAAGGTCTATCTGAACTATCGATCCTTTTAAACCTTCAACCATTGCAATATTACCTTTTTGTGTTCTCCTTTCCAGTTTACTATATGGCGGCGGAATTGTTGTTAGGGTAAAGTTATCAAAGGCGGGTCTGTCCGTCACAAAAATTGTGTCAGTATCACTTGAAACTGTTTCCCATGCCTCCCAAAAATGTTTGGCCTTGACAAAGGCTTGATACGAATAATCTTGAAAAAGTTCAGGTAATTTGAAATGGAATACTCCATCTTCTATTGCCGTAGTTTTAAAGTGCAAAGAAAGAGAATCTCTTTTTTGATTTGATGCTTGACTCGGTATTAGATTAAGATGCAATGTGTCAGGTACTAGAGGATATGCTTGAACATAAATGTCTGCCTCTTCGCCCCCTATGATATGAATATCACCTGACATGGATAAAAGCGTAAAAGGCTTAGGTGCTGGGAATATTTCATTTGGATTTGTTAATCTGAAGAATGCATCTGCAGATGAATCATATTTGAAAAAAAATATGATTAGAATACCAATCCATACTGATAGTAAACCATATTTTAATTGGGGTAAACTTGCATTAAAAAAAGATTCATGAAGATCAACATTGACTAATTTTTTTTGGATGTTTTGAATGTAAGAAATTGCTAGAACTTCTGACTCATTTTTTTCTGTTTTGGTTTCAAGTTGAAGAGCATTCAATACAAGATCCCTTTTTTCTGGAAAGATCTTATCTCCCAATGAACTAGCGATGTTTTCAACCTTATATTTAGTTACTTTATTATTCTTTGCTTGTGAATAATATAGAGCACAGAAGCCAACTGCAAATATGAATATTGTAATTATGCTCAAAAGAAATGATACTTTTTCTCTGGGTAAAAGATAGAATATGGATTCTAATTGAACTATTGTAACAAATAATAAACTTGCAAAAATACTTATCCATAAGGCAAATCTTGATAGAGCTTGCCTTAATAAAAAAATTCTAACATTTTCAATATATCCTGCTATGCTCATTATTGAGTTAATGAATAATAGATTATATTAACACCCATTTGTAAGGCAGCCTCTCTGATTGGCCAGGGGTCTTTATGTACACTAGCATCTTCCCAGCCATCTCCTAGATCTGATTCATAAGTATAAAGTACGATCATCCTATCATTTTCAAATAATGCTAAGGCTTGGGGAGGTTTTCCATCATGCTCATGTACCTTGGGTAGCCCATTTGGAAAACTATAGTAACTATGGAAGACGGGATGGTCATTAGGTAAGGGGACAAGTTCTTTATTTGGAAACAAGCGCTTTAATTCTCTTCTAAAGGATGCATCCATTCCATAATTGTCATCTGCATGAAGAAAACCATTGTCCATTAGGATACTCCTAAGGGCTATGATCTCCTTATCTGTGAACCTTATGTTCCCGTGTCCCGTAAGGTAAAGATAAGGATATTGATGTGCATCCTTATCAGATAGATTAATCCTTATTTCCTCATCCCGTACAGATACTGCAGTATTAGTTTCGAGATATTTTAAAAGATTTGGTATGCTGCTTGGATCACTATACCAATCACCACCACCGCTATAGTGGACACGAGCAATTGAGAATGTCTGTGCACTCAATCCACTTAGAATAAAGATAAAGATGTAAATATTATTTTTCATTAATTATTAAAGTAAAGACCGAATCAAATGTTCCAAAATATAGATCAGGAAAGTTAGTCAGTTTTTTTTACTCTCTTCTTGTAAAAAACATGGGGATAACAGAATTTTACTTAGTTATGTTTCTAGAGAAAAATGCACGCCATGTTTTAATTGCTCTATTGGTTACCTCTTTATCTGGCCAGATCAAGGAGAAAGAACCAAAAACATTCTTATTTGGATTAATCAAATTTGACACTGAATCTGAATACGAAGATGGATATTGGATTAATAAGTGGTTCTTTGCAAGAGAATTTGCTTCTCCGGTAAATATAATTCCAATTGAGATAAGATATGGTATTGGTGTAAATGGAAAATCTACAGGGAGTGCTTCAAGTTTAACCAGTGACTCCTTTAAAGATGATCCTAAAAAGATTCGATACGAAGCTGATGTAACACCTATAAGTCAAGGTGTCAAGAATATCTGGGGTTCATCTTTTGAGATAGACGTAGGGCTCATTAATATCCCGCATTATATCGTTGGCACTAGTTGGATGAATGTGATGACTGGGGTTTCATATAGATCTAGTACTCTATACTCTCCAGCATCAATCCCCTATGAAGATTGGGGCATAAGCAATAGCAGTTGGGGAGATACTGCTTATTTTTCTCCCAAATTAAGTGAATATCTTGCAACAACCCATTTTCAATATCAGCCCTTTGATAATTGGTACCTCAATTTTAGATATTCATATGGTCTTGCTTCTGCATTGTTCTATTCTCCTGATAAGGAATTATGGAATCAAGACCTCAATGGTTCAGGGACCTCTGCTGCAGGTGCAATTGGAATTCGTTTTATTCTAGATCCTGGGAAGAACAATCGATTTACTGTAGGCATGGATTTTCGATATTCTTATACAAAAATACACACCATCAATGATCCAAGTGACATAACACCCATTAGTCGTTTTGATCTATCAAACTATGGAATATATCTTACTCTATCTGCATTCTATGGTGGTCATAAGACCACTGGTGATGAAGCCAAGAAACATTATTATAGAAAAGATTATATTGAGGCACTGCCAACCTTCAATAAATTCATGGCAGAATATCCATCCCATGCCAATCGCCATCGCGCAGAGAGATATATTCAAGATTGTGAATACAAAATCCCCTATCAATTAATGGAGAAGGGGCTAGCTCTTGAAAAATCTGGTAAAACACAAAAAGCCCTAAATACCTATCGCTATGCTCTCTCTAGGGTGAAAAATGATACTGTGGCCTTTGATTTGTTAAGTGGCAGGATTGATCAAATTGCATTATTATGGATGATTGAAGCTGAAAAATTATTGAAAGAACAAAAGTACATCCGGGCCTATAATCTTGTAAAACATGTTGCTGAATTTTCTGAACAGGGCAAAAAAGAGATTAGAAGATTTAAATCATGGGTGGTATTGGGTGAGGGAAAGCAATACCAAGAATTTGGATTCATTGGAAAGGCAATGGGCAAATATGCTGAAGCGCTAAGTATGAATAGAGACCTTGTTTATGAAGTGAAAGCATTACAGCATAAGGCGGGAATTCAAATGGCAAAACTTGCAAAAGAGGCTGATGAGTTTGAGGAAATTCAATTGGCAATTCACTCTCTAGAATTTGCAAGAGAACTAGCAGGGGGTATCGGTGAGCGGAATGAAGATCTGCTACTAGATCTAAGAGAAAAACTAGAAGCCTATGATGATTATAAATTAAGGACACTAATTGATAGAAAAATGGATCTTGGTCGACTAGATCAGGCTATTGCGCGTTCAGAAAGACTTATGGTCGGCCAGACACTTCCTGAGGTTGAGGCCTTGCTAGGAGAGCCCCATGAAAAGATATTAGGTGATGATGGTCAGGATGCTGAAAAACAATTATGGATATATTTCATGAAAGAAAAATCACTGCATTTATCGTTCCACAATTTTCAGTTGTTTAAAATAGAAAAACTATAATAGTTCATAGCGATTCTCTTCTATTTAAAAAAATAAATACCAAGTATTTTCAGTACTATGAAATTCATTATTCAATTCATTATTATATCATTTTTTATCGGGGTTATCAATGCACAGTCCGATGAACGAGACTATGATGAAGAACTAAGATATCAGAATGAAGCGATCAATGCTCTCAAAACTGAGATTAGTCAGTTGCGATCCAAGATCAAAACAGCTGAGTCTAGAGAGAGGTCAGCCTCTAGCCGCATATCATCTTTGGATGAAGAAATATCACTGACCGCAAAACTGATCCAATCATTAAAGAGTGAAGAAGAGAAGACCAGAAAACGGATTCTTCAATTGAAAAGTGATATCCTTAAAAATGAAAATGAGTTAGAAGCCTTGAGGTCAAGATATAAAAAACGAGTTGTCAACTCTTATCTCAAGGGAAGGATAACAGACCTAGAAAAAGTATTTTCTTCGACTACTTGGCGTCAGGCTATCTACCGTACGCAATATCTAAAGATCATATCAGACATCGAAAAGAAATTGACCAATCAGATTGAAAAACTATTGATCAATATCAGCCAGCAAAAGTTAGAATTAGAAGCTGCCCTTAGAGATAATCTCAATCTAACCAGAGATAAGCAACAGCAGATAAGTTCTTATAGAGATATGCGAATCAATAGAGAAAAAGAACTCAATCGCATTCGAAATGATAAAAAAGCACTATCAAATTATATTGATGAGAAAGAGGCAGGCATTACTCAACTTGAAAGTATCATCAAGAAAGTTCTTGAAGACAAAGCTCGTTTTGAACGGGAGTTGAGAATTAGAAAACAGCAGGAAGCACTAAAAACAAAAAGTTTCAAAGCACTAAAAGGGCAATTGCCATGGCCAGCAGAAGGTCGAATTATTGCGAAGTTTGGTAGGCAATGGAACCCCAAATTAAAGACAACAACTGAAAATCCTGGGATTGACATAAAAGGTCAACCTGGATCAGCCATTCGGACAGTACTTGGTGGTGTTGTTACAACAATAACCTATATCAGAGGCTATGGTACAACGATCATCGTTGACCATGGGGGTGGGTTTTATACAGTTTATAGTCATGTCACCAATATTCAGACCGTAGTTGATGGCCAAGTTCGTAATGGTGACGTGATTGCTTATATGGGAGACTCTGGTTCCATTAATGGTTCCAAACTCCATTTTGAAATATGGGGTAAAGGGCAAAAATTAGATCCAGAAAAATGGTTGATCAAAAAATAGACGATAGCAATATTCTTTTATCCCAATCAAATGTCTGGGATACCCTTACAAAAATTGCTAAATCAAATAAAGTTGGGAGTGCATATCTTTTTTCGGGTCCCTCTGGTTGTGGGAAAGAAGGTATCGCAATAAAGTTTGCACAAATATTAAACTGTGAATCAAATAAGAATGATATTTGTGGCCACTGTTCATCATGCATAAGAAGTTCCAAACTACAACATGAGAACATTAAATTAATATTTCCACTCCCGACACTAAAGAAGAGTAGCACTAGTGAAAACATGGCAATAGAGAAAAAAGACATGGAACTTGTTACTAAGGCAATCCATCAAAAATCTATTGACCCCTACCATAAGATAAGAATTCCAATGGCAAATAGAATTTTAATACAATCTATTAGGGAACTAAGAAAAAGTCTTTATTTGAAGGGCGAGGCTTTAGGAAGAAAGATTGTACTTGTTTTTGATGCTCATTTATTATCTGCTGGTCAGGGTGAGACTGCTAATGCATTCTTAAAGTTATTGGAAGAACCACCTGTAAATACCACCATAGTATTAGTAACAGACCATATGGAATTGTTGCTGCCTACAATAATTTCTAGATGCCAACGCATAGGTTTCCCCAAATTAGATGATCAATATGTCAAGTCGTGGTTCAGTTCAAAAATGGTTAGACCAGAGGATATTGCTTTGTTAGTAGGGTTAAGTAGAGGGAATTTGCATAGCGCTGAGTTTTTTATTTCTCAGTCTCTAAGTGAACTAGTTGAATTGATTAAATATTTGATAGGTGCCACCACAAATAACAACCCAGATGAATGGCGCAAATTCATTCAAGATTATTCAAAACTTGCAAAACAGGAAAAGGAAAAATTTGGATATCATTTTATGTTGCTCAAGGTATGGTATCAGAGCACTAATCGATTACAAAAAAACCTTGATGATCCACTACATAATACTCCTTTGGAATCAGGAATGAAAAGATTTATCAGTAAATACCCCTCTGTAGATATTTTATCAATTATTGTAGAGTTGGAAGAGACTGTTAGAGCCATTTCAATGAATCTTTATATGCCCTTGGTCTTAACCAATCTATTGTTAAAAACACAGAAGTATCTTAAACAATGAACAAAGGTTTTTATATTACAACGCCCATTTACTATGTTAATGACAAGCCTCACATAGGTCATGCCTATACCACTATCCTTGCAGATGTATTGGCGCGTTTTAATCGTAATACAGGAATGGATACATTCTTTTTGACTGGGCTGGATGAGCATGGGCAAAAAGTACAAGAGGCTGCTGAACTGCGTGGTATTGCCCCTAAGAAACATTGTGATGAGATGGCGCCAAGATTTACTGAACTCTGGGATAGATTACATATTTCAAATGATGATTTCATTCGTACTACTGAAGATAGGCATAAGAAGATAGTACAATTAATATTACAACGTGTAATGGATAATGGTGATATTTACGAAGCAGAATACGAAGGTCTTTATTCAGTATCTGAAGAAAGGTTCATTACAGAAAAAGAAGCTGAAAGCGGCCAATTTAGAGATATAAAAAATCTCAAGGAAAAAAATTATTTTTTCAAAATGAGTAAATATCAACAAAGACTCATAGAACACATCCAAACAAATCAAAAGTTCATTCAGCCAGAACATAGAAAGAATGAGATATTGGGCTTTCTTAGACAACCTCTCAATGATCTATGCATATCCCGACCTAAGTCAAGATTAAATTGGGGGATAGAACTACCTTTTGACAAAGACTATGTTACATATGTTTGGTTTGATGCCCTTATTAATTACATTACCGCAGCAGGCTTTGATCAATCCTCTGAGAAATTTGATAGATGGTGGCCAGCATCTTACCACTTAATAGGTAAAGACATTTTGACAACCCATGCTGTATATTGGCCAACAATGTTATTTTCTGCAGGGATCTCATTACCGGTCTCTATTTTTGCACATGGCTGGTGGTTAATGGGAGACTCAAAGATGAGTAAGTCGCTGGGCAACATTATTAATCCAATGGACTTGATTGATGATTATGGAGTTGACCCTGTACGCTATTATTTAATGCGAGAGATGGTACTAGGACATGATTCTAGTTTTACAATGGAATCGTTCATTCAGAGATATAACAGTGACCTTGCTAATGACTTTGGTAATTTGCTTAGCAGAGTGACGACATTAATTAAAAAAAATTATGATGGTTTAATCCCTTCTCCAGGAGAGTTAAGCGAGATGGACATTGCCATAAAGAACAAAGGTGAAGTTTTACCAGATAAAATAAATGAATTGATAAATGGCATGCGGCTCAATGATGCTGTTGAAGAGATCATGCAATTCATTCGAACAGTAAATAAATACATGGAAGACAATGCGCCTTGGAAAATGGTAAAAGAAGACAAGATTGCTGCTGGCAAGGTTTTATATATTGCTGGAGAGTCCCTCAGGCTAGGGGCTGTATTATTATCACCTATAATGCCTAATCGCACTGGGACACTGCTCGAGGCTCTTAATGTTAAAGGTTGTGATCTATCTTGGGGTGGGCTTGAACCTGGTAAGTCATTAAAGGATCACAAACCACTATTCCCAAGAATAAAATAGGCCCTAAATTTATTTTAAGTCTGATTGATATTTTATTTTTATTAAGCCTCTAAAAGAATTTTCTTTTTTGATTCTCTATAAAAATGTAATGTAACAAAAAGTGAAATAATCGAGTAAACCACGACCATATTCCCATATACGGTATCTAGTCCAAACCACATGTGTTCTTGCTTGAAAAATAATCCAAATATCAAGAGCATTTTGATGAATTCAGTTGCTATCGAATATTTTTTTCTATCCAATGCAGAGGTAAACGAGAAGACGTGATAAATAATCAGGAATCCATAACCATAATTAAATAATTCGCTTTGTAAGTGAATTATGGAAAAGAAATGGAACATAAGTAGTGCTGATATGGAAAGTTGAATAAATGACCATAAAATAAATGGAGATGATGTTGCAGTCTCATATTTTTTTTGTTGCTCTGGATCCTTTGTTGATTTGATCGGGAAATTAGAATATACGTCGTCTGGACGCCAGCCCGTGGGCATGAACCAAATTCGTAATTTATCCCAATGATTTTTTGCATGATATGCGTCCTGCATTAATTGCCATAGATGTTTGTAGTTTATGATCACAGAGTTCCAAGTCCTGACAGGTCTTAATATTCCAAACACAGGTTTTACGCTACTTAATTCTGGTTGAAATGTTCCAAATAGTTTATCCCAAATAATCAGTATCTGCCCGTAGTTCTTATCAATATACTCAGGGTTAATAGCATGATGAACTCTATGGTGGGAGGGAGTAACAATGATTTTTTCTAGCCACCCCATTTTATTGATCAACTTTGTATGATACCAAAATTGCATGAACAGATGTATTGGTGCTAGAAAACCAAATATTTTTGCAGGCACTCCAAATACTGCTGCTGGTATCATTAAAATCGCTCCAAAATGTACGGTTTCTGAAATGGATTGTCGTAATGCACAAGCAAGGTTGAATTCTTCACTACTGTGGTGTATCACGTGACGATTCCAAAATATATTTACTCGATGATTTAATCTGTGTAGCCAGTAGCCACTAAAGTCCTGCACTAATATTGCTAAAAAAATTGACGCCCATAATGGTTCCAGTTTATAGAGTTCTAGATGCTCTAAAAAAAATGAATAACTAACCAATACTATGCTGAATTTCATTCCATCCTTGGTAATGTTTGTAATACCTGAACCCAAACTAGATATCACATCCATTGCACGGTTGATTTTCTTCCCAGTATATCTTGAAATGATTTCCTCAATGATTATAAGGAATACAAAGATTGGAATTACCACGTATAATGATTGAATGAAGAAACTCATGAGTAATTTAATTTTTTATTTAGGGCAATGGACCGATGTGAAAGTTGAACCTGACCTCTTGGCCAAAATCAGGATTAAATTCATGCAGAGTATCTCCATTGGTATCAGAAAAAATTATTTCACCATTTATCCCAATTTTTTCAGGTGAATTTCTGTTCCACCAATGCAAAGAGATTCCGTCTTCCATTAGATCTTTGAATAGGAATTGATAGTCTCCATTCTTCAAATTAATGTCATAGTTGTACTCCTTAGAATCAGAAAAATTATCGTCAGAGTAAAGTACGCGTCCATGGCTATCAATTATTGTGAAGGAATTCTCCCTTGCTCGGTCAATGTCATTTGTTTTCAATTGCAAGGTAAAATCATTGGGAAATACAATGGGAATTGGAATCCGTGTAACAAGTCGATTGTTTCTTGTGTTTTGATCTTGAGTGTAATTAGGGTTTGTTAATTGGACCTCAAAATCTCGATTCTTTTTTAATCCATTCCAATGTGGTTTTGGAAGTTCTATGATGGTTTCCTCTAAAAATTTCAGGTTTCCCTTCCATCTGTGAGTGGTCTTTTTTCTTTTTTTCAGGCCATACTGGATGTCAAGAGTCCTCAGATCAAATTTTCCATTGTTTTTTATGATAATTCTAGGGTGAGATAGGTCTGGATTTAATCGTCCGTGTTTCTGTTTATCCGTAGGTGAAATAATATCTACCAGTTCCACGTCTGTAACATAGTTTGGGGGTCCATAAGAAAAAAGTTGGTGTGTCATGTAAAAAAAACCATTTTTCTCTCCATTATCGGAATATGGTTCTATTCCATAATCAAGTGATATTGATTCACCTGCTTTGACATATGGGGTCAATTCAAAATCATATTCATCTACTTTAGTTCCTGGACACCAACCAGCACGGTCAAAAGGCCATGTCCCTCCTTGAGGGTATAGTGGATTGTTCCCACAATCCTTCCATACGTTCCATCTAAAAATTTCCCAATTATTCATGTAATAAGTATGTGTCTTGCTATCCCACTCACAGCAATTTCTAGGTCCCTCATGCCCGTGGCCTGATATGACAGCCTTTATCTTAAATCCGTTTGCTTCTTTGATCAGGTCAACGGTCTTTTCTTTCAACACTAGGTCATCAGATAGTTCATCGTACTTATATTTTCCATAGGGATAGAGGTTGTCGATCTTCAGAACATCTCGAGTTGGATTACCTTTAACAAATAAAAATTTTAAATCGAGCAATTCTTGATTATTCCCTACTGTTATTTGTCTTTTTCCTCTTAACAATGGTGAATAGTCTGTAATGTCATATGTCCAGACCCAACCCTTTTCACCGCCTAGGTTTAACCTTTTCCCGTAAGGAGTTACAAAACTCCCTATGCTATAGATCTCAGGTGCAGGCTCGCTAGGTATTGAGATTAAGGTATTCCAGATATAGTCCCATTCTCCACATGGAAAGGCATCCCCATTTGTGGCTGAATCACATTTTAGTGTATGTACCATTATTATGTTGGCCCATGGTCCATCAGATTCCGGAAAATTGACATTAACATTATACTGTGCGTTCCAGCCTTCAGGACTAGGAGTTGTCCAATCGATCGGGTGAATTATTAGAGTATCACCATTTTCTAGGGAAGAGCCATTGATCAAGCAATGAATTGCAATAAAAAGAATAGAACTATTTAATTTCATAATCGTGTTAAAGAAAAAATCAAATTACTTTTGCCCATCATTTTACCATAAGAATCAAACAAATGCTAACCGATACTCATTGTCACTTATTCTATGATGAATTAAAAAATGACCTTTCCGCAGTGTTGGAAAGAGCAAGAGAAATGGGTGTTGGTCGATTTATTTGTGTTGCGACAAATCTTACAGATTCGAAAGAATGTTTAAAGTTAGGCAAGGAGCATGACAATATTTTTGCCTCCGCCGGAATTCATCCTCATGATGCGAAAGATGCCCCAGATGGTTTTGTTGACCAGATTCATGAATTGATGAATTCTAATATAATGGTAGCAGTGGGAGAGATGGGATTGGACTATTTTAGGAACCTATCGGATCCAGAGATTCAAAGAAGGGTTTTCAGGGCACAAATGAAGATTGCACGAGACCTAAATAAACCGGTCATTTTCCATAATCGAGATGCGGATCATGACCTGGTATCCATATTAAGTGAGTTCCCAGATGTGAAAGGGGTCGCTCACTGTTTCTCGAGTACTCTGGAGACAGCAGAAAAATTCATTGACCTTGGATACTATATTTCTTTTTCTGGTAATCTCACCTTTAAGAATAGTCATTTACCAGATGTTGCAAAAGAGATTCCCTTAGACCGTTTGCTCACCGAGACTGATTCTCCCTATCTTAGTCCTGAGCCTCACCGAGGGAAGGCTAATGAACCTGGCCGAGTCCGTTTTGTTGCTGAAAAATTGGCCAACATACACTCTCTACCATTTGAGAAGATAGTGGAGGTTACTTCAAATAATGCGACAGAGATCTTTGAATTATAGGCATCGTGAATTCAACCAATAAAAATCATCCTTTCAGAAAAAGATGGGGCCAAAATTTTCTCACCGATACTAATCTACTCGATAAGATAGCCAGAACCATCCATCCAACATCATCAGATCGATTCTTAGAGATTGGTCCTGGAGAAGGCGCTCTTACAGAGAGAATATTCCCTTTTGTTGATAGCATGGTTGTTGTTGAGATTGACCCGCTTCTTGTAAAAGAATTAAAAAACAAACCTATTTTTAATGGAATGGATGTCATTCATGGAGATGTTCTTTTAGAGGACATAGATGGCATGCCTGTGGATGACCCCGTTAGGGTTGTTGGGAATATCCCCTATAATATTACTTCTCCAATTATTTTTTGGTTGATAGAGCAGTTGGATTATTGGAGTGACGCACACATCATGATGCAAAAGGAGGTGGCAGATCGCCTAACTGCAAGTGTCAACACAAAGGCATATGGTCGATTGACCGTTGTTGTAGGAGCATACCTGAATATTGATCAATGCTTCACTATCAAGCCTGATGTATTCATTCCAAAGCCGAGAGTAGATTCTGCAATTGTACGATTTACAAAAAAAGAATCGCCACTCATTGATGATGATAAATATCTAAGGTTCAATAAAATAGTCAGTGCAGCATTCTCCCAAAGAAGAAAGATGCTCCGTAATACCTTAAAGGGATGGGATATCCCAGATCATCTGCAAGAGGAAATTGATTTTAGTCGTCGTCCCGAGACGCTTACGATTAGTGAATTTGCATCAATGGTTTAGTCCTTGGAACTCAATCCCTAAAAGGGTAAAATCGCCAGCTTTTGTAAAGCAAGGTAATTTTAAATAAGACCACAAACTACACTTTTGGAGGTGATTCAAGTGGTTGAAGTCCAGGTTAAAGAAAAAGAATCGTTTGAAAGAGCCCTACGTCGATTTAAGAAGATGTGGGAGAGAGCTGGTGTTCTAAGAGAGATCAGAAATCGAGCGTTCTATGAAAAGCCAAGTGATGCCAAGCGTGAAGCTAAGAAAAAGACCGTGCGGCGAATCAAACGACTTGCCAGGATTGAGGCATTGCGGAATAATCCGCGTGCAAGCCAGCAACGGCGTCGAAGACGCAGAAAATAGGCTCCCGTAAGGGAATTTTAAAAAGCCCTAGTTTTTCTCTAGGGCTTTTCTTTTTGGAACACTTTACCCTTCTTGCGAATTTCATTGGTAAATAACATAAAGAATTCAAAGACATGTTGATTCGTAGTATCTCAGGGGTTAGAGGACTCACTGATTCCCATCTTACTCCATCCATATCCATTGCATATGCAAGGGCTCTACATTCTTTTCTCTCTGATGGTGTGATCATGTGTGGGAGAGATAGTCGACCATCTGGAGAACTAATACAGGGCGAGATGACCAAGGAACTAGTACGTCTGGGAAGGACTGTCATCGATTGCGGTATAGTTCCAACCCCGACTGTTCAGTTCATGGTTCACAATACAGAGGCAGTTGGTGGTTTCATTGTAACTGCAAGTCATAATCCGATCGAGTGGAATGGTTTAAAATTCTTAAGGAAAGACAGCACATTTTTTCATCCAGAAGAATGCAAGAAACTATTTGAATTGGTAGATCAAGACATTGTTCTTGATGATGCTAAAGAGGCTGGAATGATCTGGCCCGAACAAAATGCAATACAGAAGCATGTCATATCATGTGTGAGTATCAGTTGCATTGATCTTAATAGGATTCAAAAAAGAAAATTTAAGATTGTAATTGATGCTGTGAACGGGGCAGGTTCAAATGCGCTTCCAACTCTATTGGAATCGCTGGGGTGTGAAGTTATTGAACTCTACTGTGAGCCAAATGGGAATTTCAATCGAGGCACTGAGCCACTACCTGAAAACTTGAATGACCTTGGACAAATGGTCGTCGAGCATGAGGCTGATGCCGGGTTTGCAGTTGACCCTGATGCGGATCGATTGGCAATTGTAAATGAAATGGGGCAGCCACTAGGTGAAGAATACACACTTGTCATCGCTGCAGATGGGTATTTAAAAGATACGGGCAAAAGGGAAAGATTTGTTGTCAATCTCTCCACTTCTTTGGCACTTGAGAAACTCGCAGAAATCAATAATAGTACCGTTACGCGCTCTGCAGTGGGAGAGATAAATGTGGTCAATAAGATGATTGAGATCAAATCTGAACTTGGAGGAGAGGGCAATGGAGGTGTCATTCTCAGGGAGTGTCATTTGGGAAGAGATTCGCTGATTGGAGCAACAATGGTATTGAACCGAATGTCATTGTCTGAATCATCGCTTAGTGAGATTCATTCATCTCTACCAAAATTTGAGATAGTAAAAGATAAAATAGGCATAGAAGGCATAAACATAGAAAAGGCAATCGAAAAAGTTGGTGTACTATTTGATGATGCAACCGTAGACAAAGTGGATGGAATCAAGTTCACTTGGGATGATAGGTGGGTTCATCTTAGAAGATCAAATACAGAGCCGATCATGCGAATATATGCTGAGGCTCCAGATTCTGAACAAGCATTGAAACTTGTTTCTCAAATAAAGAACACCATATGAATAATGTTTCTCATTATATAGATCATACAAATCTGAGACAAGATGCACTTCAGCGTGAGATTATGGATCTTTGTGAGCAGGGAATCAACTTTGATTTTGCATCAGTGTGTGTGAATCCGGTCCATGTTCCATTGGTTGTTTCAATATTAAAAGACGAAAGACCAAAGACGTGTGCGGTCATTGGTTTCCCACTGGGTGCAGATTCATTCGAAATGAAATTTGCTGAAGCTCGATTCCTGGTACATCAAGGAGCAGAAGAGTTGGACATGGTCTTGAATGTTGGTGCATTAAAGCAAGGAGAGGTTCGTGTCATTGAGAAGGAGATAGGTCAGGTTGTAG
>CAYZJY010000031.1:0-19743 GCA_964478995.1 uncultured bacterium | reverse complement strand
TAAACCCCTTACTCACTTAGCAGGCGAGCGCCTTCAGCCACTCGGCCACCTCTCCATAACAATTATTTTAAAGCCCTCTAGTTTACCAATTATCCATGAATGCTAAAAAGAAAATGGAACTATTTTTTATTAATCATACCTAATGAAGACAAGCAACAAGATTTGTCACTAACCTATCTAAGCCTTGGCCTGAAACTGATGATATGACAAGAACATCATCATCAAATTTATCCCATTCTTTGGAAACCTCAATTTCCACATCTGATTTTGTCCTACAAATAATAATTGGCTTAATCTTAAGGTCTGAGTTGAATTGGAATAGTTCATTTTGTAGAGTTTTAAAAGTTTGATAAGGATGCGAATCTTGAGAATCAATAAGGAATAACAAGGCTTTGTTTCGTTCTATGTGCTTAAGAAACTGATGGCCCAATCCTTTTCCTCTGCTTGCACCCTCAATCAAACCAGGTATGTCAGCCATGACAAAAGATTCATATTCACCATATTTAACAATCCCTAATTTTGGTTCTAGAGTCGTAAATGGATAATCCGCAATCTTTGGTCTAGCAGCAGAGAGCCTTGATAAGAGAGTCGATTTACCTGCATTTGGTAACCCTACTAAACCAATATCTGCTAGGACCTTTAATTCAATCTCGTACCTACCGTGTTCACCCTTTTCACCAGGTTGTGCCTTTCTCGGAGCCTGATTCATTGATGTTTTAAATCTAATGTTCCCTCTACCCCCACGACCACCTTTACATACGATGACAGATTCATCGTTTTCTACTAGATCAGCCAGAATATCCTTTGAGTCTTTTTCTCTAATAATCGTACCAATAGGAACACGAATCTTGACATCATTTCCATTCTTACCTGTCTTTCTAGACCCTCCACCTGCTCCACCATTTTCGGCCCGATACTTTTTATGATATCGGATATCCTGCAATGTATGCAAATTGGAATCTGCGCAAAAAACGACATGTCCACCACGACCACCATCTCCCCCATCTGGTCCACCTTTGGGAACAAATTTTTCTCTACGAAAATGGACTGCACCTTTGCCCCCATTTCCAGCATAAAGTTCTACTTCTGTGAAATCTATAAACATAAATTATTCGTATCTTTATATATATTTTGATTTATAAATTTTACCTAAATAAGTACTTAGATAATATATTTTATCGAATTTTGGCCTTTCAACAATTGGCCAGGAATATAAACAATCTATATAAAATATATCAGGACATATTGGCAACGATCTCATTGCCGAACTCAGAACATTTCAGTTTTGTTGCACCATCCATTAATCTATGGAAATCATAGGTAACACGTTTTTTTGATATGGCACCTTCAATGCCTGTCACTATCAAATCAGCAGCCTCTTGCCAACCCATGTATTCGAGCATCATCACACCAGATAATATCACCGAACTTGGATTGACCTGATCTTTTCCTGCATACTTTGGTGCAGTCCCATGTGTAGCCTCAAATATGGCATGACCAGTAAGATAATTTATGTTTGCGCCAGGCGCGATACCTATTCCTCCAACAATAGCAGCCAATGCATCAGAAATATAATCGCCATTCAAATTCAAAGTTGCAATGACGTCATACTCTGAAGGGCGAAGTAAGATCTGCTGTAAAAATGCATCTGCAATGACATCTTTTACTATTAGTTCATGACCATCTTTTTTTATGACTTGCCAAGGCCCCCCATCAAGATCTTCTGCTCCATATTCCTTTTTTGCGATATCGTAACCCCAATCTCTGAATGCACCTTCAGTGAACTTCATGATGTTCCCTTTATGTACAAGAGTGACCGATTTTCTTTTTTTCTGTATTGCCATGTCTAGAGCAGCTTTCACCAGTCGTGATGTACCTTCTTTCGACACAGGTTTGACACCTAAACTTGAAGTATCTGGAAAACGAATATTTGTCACACCCATGTCATCCATTAAAAATGATTTTACTTTCTGGATATCATCAGTTCCATGCATCCATTCAATTCCCGCATAAATGTCTTCAGTATTCTCTCTGAAGATCACCATGTCAACAAGTCCCGGTTCCTTGACTGGAGAAGGGACTCCTTCAAACCATCGAACTGGTCTTACACATGCGTAAAGATCTAATTTTTGTCTTAGTGCAACATTCAATGAACGAATACCACCTCCTACTGGAGTTGTAAGCGGCCCCTTGATCGCAACATGGTGCTCAGATACAAGGTCAAGGGTCTTTTGCGGCAACCACTCGCCTGTTTGGTCAAAAGCCTTCTCTCCAGCCAATATTTCCAACCAATCTATCTTTCTAGACTCACCGTATGCTTTCTGAATGGCATTATCAAAAACATTAACAGATGCATTCCATATGTCAGGGCCAATTCCATCTCCTTCAATAAATGGAATAATGGGATGATCTGGAACATTTAGTTTACCATTCTCCATTTTGATCGATCTAGAATTTGTCATGTAGTTTTTTCCCCTGCGGTTTTATTACTTTTTGTTTTTGATGAATTTTTCTTTTTGGAACTAGTTTCTTTATTCTCGACAGTTTTTTTGTCTTTTGTTTTCTTATAGTCCGTCAAATAAAAACCTGAACCTTTGAAAATAAGCCCCGTTCCACCACTTATGACCCGCTCTACATTAGACCCTTCTTTTTCGCAATCAGGATGTTCCTTTAATGGTGCACTGGACATGGTTTGAAAGTGTTCAAACCTATCCCCGCAATCTTTACAAATATATTCGTAAGTAGGCATTAAAAAAGAATAAAAGTAGGCGAAATCGCCACGCAAGTTAAAAATTTTTATGACGAATATTTAATAAATAATGCTTTCTCTACACATGGTGGAACAAACGCTGAAACATCTCCACCATTTCTTGATACATCTTTCACAACTGTTGAATTCAAATGGATGAATTTCTCATCAGGCATCATGAATAATGAAGTAATGTCATCATTTAAATGAAAATTCATCATGGCCATTTGAAATTCAAATTCAAAATCACTGACATGTCTAAGGCCACGGATTATTGCATTTGCACCTATTTTATCGGCATGGTCGACAACAAGACCTTTGAATTCAGATACTTTTACATTCTCTAAGTGAGTGATTGACTCCTGAATTAACTCTAATCTCTTTTCAATGGTAAAAAGAGGAGTCTTTTCTGCATTGACTGCTACGACAAATTCTAGTTCGTCAAACAACTTCGCAGCTCTTGTGGCTATGTCTATATGCCCATTATGAATAGGGTCAAATGTGCCAGGATAAATTATTTTTCTCATGCATTTTCCCAATAAAGGATACGTGTCTGCCCATAATCCCTTACAATTGCATCCATGAAAGGGACTTGATTTTTTTCACATTCCAATATGAATTTACCTTTTTTATTCAAATGTTGAAGTACACTTTCTGCGAGAGTAACCATGTCATGTTTTAAATAGGGTGGATCAGCAAAAATTAGATCATATGCCTCACACCTTTTTAGATAACCAAATACATCTGATCTGTGAAAAACATATTCTGGACCTTCCAATAGTTTTGCATTTTGTTTTAAATAACTGAATATGGTCTTATCTTTTTCCACAAAGGTTATGGAACTTGCTCCCCTGCTTGCTGCTTCAAATCCAAAGATGCCCGATCCAGAAAAAAGGTCTAATACTGAATCAAATGCAAATGGGGATAGATGATCGAACAAACTTTTTCTAACACGTGACTTTGTTGGTCTATAACGTAATTTTTGACTAGTTTTAATTTTTCGACCACCAAACTTCCCGGCCAAAATATTCATCTAATCTTCCAACACAGATACGTAGAAACCAGCTCTTGGATTAGGATTGTCTGATTTGTTGAATAAAACAAATTTTCTAAGAAGGATCGAATCATCAATATTGGATATTATTGCGCTTGCTTGAAGGATGTCAGCCTTTCCCCTCACCCATATCAACAATGGTCCATAAATTTGGTTCTTCGTAAAGACCTGTTCAAAATACTTTAAACTGTAATCTGTCAAGGTTGTATCCATTTGTACCATTAGATCTATCTTTGATAACTCACCTGAACTTGATACATGCTCCGGAATTGGCAATTCAAAACTATAGTACCATAGGAATATGGTACTATCCCTTCCGGTTGCTTCGACTGAAAAGGAAGTTGGCTCAACACCAAGAATATTTTCAATGTTTGGATTGACACCACTAAGATATTCTAGACTCAAGAATGATTTTGTGATCGTTAGAGCATTATAACGATTGATGTCAGTCTCAGTGAGCAATGTAATGATGGATGATGAAATGGCTCTAGACTGCTTTATTAGATCGATAGGGGGAGTCTTGGAGGCGGCTTTGATGGCAGTTGTATCATCAATTCCAGACCTTTTTATCATAAATCCCTTATCAACTCCAAAGAATGGATTGTTCAATTGATCCTGTAACTTTAAATAGTTGAAACCAATAAAACCACCCACAATGAATAATATCGCCAATGCAAAATTTGTGATGGATTGAGGTTTCTTATCCTCTAGATCAGGTTCTTCGATCAATTCATTTAACTCATCAACATCAGGCAATTCTTCAGGAATTTCATCATCTAATTCTTTTTTACCAAGTTCTGGAATAACCTTGGTAAAAAAGAAATCTTTGATCCCAGGTTCTCCAAAAAGATTGAATGAATGTTCTAGTGCAATACTCTTGATCAATTGTGTCAAAATATTCGCTTCATAATAAGGTAATTTTGCAGTGTTCAATCCCGATGCATCAATACCTTCAAGTGGTATACTGAGTCTAAAATCTGATAACTCCCAAGCACTTTTGGCCTGCCTACCAAGTTTTTGTGGACAAAATACTGGAATATCATCTAGATCTGACCTCTCTAAACCAAGTGCGGCTAGGGTAATTTCATCAGATGCATCAGTTGTAGAAGCTACTTTTGCTACTCCACCTGAGAATGTCACAGTCCCCATGCCAAAGACATTATCTTGAACTTTCATGAATGAATATTTATTCCCACGTCTATGAATCATCGCAGCCTCAGACATGCCTGAACCATCTAGATACATCGAACTGACCGGACCCAACCAATGAGGCTTACCACCCAATTCACTTATGGATAATTTTAGTGTCCTTACCAAAGCACGAGGCACACCACATACATGTATATTGCTTTCAGCAGGAAAATAGACCTGACCAAATAGATAGACCGACTGTTCTTTGGATCTATTTTTTTTGGATTCTATCCATTCCATGTAGGTCATGTGGTCATCCTTGGATAGATCCTGCTCTATGGGCATAATAGAGTGCTCAACAAAAGAATCTGGAAGTCCAACTACGATCTCTTGCCCAGCAAATGGATTCGCTTCCTTGGCTTGTCTAAGGGCAGAAGCAAGTATTGCATTTAATTCAGATTCATCATGCAATAACGAAGTAATAGGCTCAGTGAAAGGTACCTTTAAAACTCCGGTGGTCGTTTTGGCTCCACCATCACGTTCCCAACTAGCGGTCAGGAGAAAATTATCGGATAATACTAAGCCAACCATTTGAGTCAGGCTAAATTATTCCCAACTTTTTCTGCCGCCTCTTATAACCCCATGGTTAACTGCCTTGAATGAGAATATCAAGTAATGGGACTCAACGATAGGCTCATCAATTGGACTAGAAATAATTAGATCCGTACCATCATCAGTGATCTCCATCACATATTCATTTTTGGTCAATGGACAATAATAATTAGTAGAATCAGGTATGTATGTCTTATAATATTCGATAGCCTCAACCCTTTCCATGGGCTCTTCTTTGACAATACCAATAAAATTTTCGGCATCACTGTATCCAGACAAATCCTTTTTCCTTATGAAACTTGTATCATTCCTTCCTAAATCTTCAGCAAAAAGAACAATTTGAACGGTGGTATCCTGTACTGTATCCTTTCTAAAACTCTTGACACCAAATGTGGTATCGTACTCGAAACCGAAGGATTCATCCACATCAACAAAAAATTCTTTTCCTGACAGCACTACAAGTTGTTCGCCAATAAAAAGGGAATCTGCCACAGCAGAATCTCTAGTTGCATTCACAACAGACATGGCTTCTAAGAAATTGGGATTATATTCACCTGTGAGTCTCGAATAAAATGACTCAACATCATAAACATTTTGCATCCTATAACGACTCTCTTTCTCAAAATAATTTTCCTCTTCCCATATTGCAACAGGAACATAGATCACAACAATGAGAAAGAACATTGCGAGTATGATCACAACTTCAAGTAGGTCGGTCTTATTCTGTTGTGTTAATTCCATTTCATGCCACTCATCATTAAAAGATAATATATCATTAATTTTTTACCCAAGGGATGTTTATTCATAAAATTACATCTATTTAAATAAGATTTAACAAATCTCACAACTTAATATTAATGAATTCTATTACGGTTTTTTACTTCTTTTATTACCAGGTGCATCTTTTGGAAAAAAATCTATTTTCTTATAAATCTAGTTTTGAAAATGGTTTTTCTATGGGTTTAAGGTTCTTTTGAAGTAACTCCATGGTCTTTTTGACCTCTCGGGTTAACTTTTTCGGTGTATCTATCTGCACTTTGACTAGTTGATCTCCAGAAGATCTACTTCGAATTCTAGCAAAACCTTTTCCCTTCATTCTAAGTACCTGGCCCGACTGTATTCCTGCTGGGATCTTCAGACCCGCTTTATTTCCATCAACGGTTGGTATTTCGATCTTACCTCCTAGTGCAGCCATGGGGTATGAAATATTTAGTTCCAATAGAACATGCTCTCCATCTCTTACAAAATATTCATGTTCCAACTCTTCAAATACTACGATAAGATCGCCTGGATTTCCTGCTATGTCCTCATTTCCTTGTCCATTAACTGTCATGTAATTTCCTTCTTCAACACCCGCCGGAACTGTGATCTTTATGGTCTCTTCTTTTTTATGCATTCCATCGGGGCCAGATCCAGGAGGACGATTTCCAATTCGTTTACCCGATCCTTCACAATGGGGGCAAACTGATGCTGAGCGCATTTGCCCTAGTATGGTATTCTGAACTGTTGTCACCTGGCCTTGACCGTTACAAGTTGGACAGGTAATGATCTCGGCACCTTCTGCGACTATGGAACGTTTTATCTTGATCTTCTTTTCAATTCCCTTCGCTATATCTTCAAATGTCAATTTAAGTTTTATCCGTATGTCACTGCCTTTGGCTCTACGTCGCCCTCCACCACCTCCGAAGATACTTCCAAATGGACTACCTCCAAAAATGTCACCGAATTGAGAAAAGATGTCATCCATGCTCATGTGAACACCTCCACCAAACCCACCTTGTCCTGGATTCTCTCCCATGCCCACCCCCGCATGGCCAAACTGATCATATCTTGAACGTTTCTGTTGATCACTGAGGACAGCATATGCTTCAGCGGCTTCCTTGAACTTCTTTTCTGCCTCTTGATTGTCAGGGTTTTTATCAGGGTGGTATTTCAAGGCAAGTTTCCGGTATGACTTTTTTATTTCATCGTGACTCGCTTGTTTTGAGACACCTAATATTTCATATAGATCTTTCACTTTTTATTCACAATGACCTTTGCATGTCGGATAACCTTATCTCGATAGGTATAACCTTTTTCAAAGACATCAAGAATGATGTCATTTTCTTTATCCTCATCGGCCTGGGTAAGCATTGCATCATGTATGACTGGGTCCATTTCATCACCTGTTTCACCAAAGGGTTCTACATTTAGATTCTCAAAAAACTTATTTATTTTACTCTGCACTAGCCCAATGCCATCCGACAATGATTCTTCTGATGAATCCACTGAGTCTACCATCCGCTCTAGGTCATCCAAAATAGGTAAAAAACCTTTTATCACGCTCTCACCCTCATATTGGAGTAATTTGGAGATCTCATCAGCCTTCCTTCGTCTAAAATTCTCGAATTCTGCCTTCAACCGTAAATGCTTATCCTGTAGTTCCTTCAATTGTTTACCTTGATCTTTCTGACCATTCTTTTTTGTTGGCTTGGACGATTTTTTTTGCCCTTTTGTTTTTGGTTCTACTTTTGAATTTTTCTCTTTTTTATTCGGCACAACTTCCTCTTGATCTAAAATAATTTATTGAAAAATAAGCCCTGAATTTATGGGGATAATATTATTGATACAAAGTCAGGGTTGTGGCCTATTTCAGGAAACTGGCTGCTGCCCTATAACTTCCAAGTAATGATATGAAGATCACTACCAAGAACATCCACATGAGCACAAACGGATCAAAACTGATCTTCATACTTAAAGAACTAAAATTTCTTACAAGATAATTCAATGCCTCTACAGATAAATACAATGCAGGAAAGACCATTATGGCAGAGATCAAGCCTATCATTATTCCTTCAATGATAAATGGAAGTTTAATGAACATTCTTGATGCGCCTACAAGTTGAAGTGTCTCAATAAGATCCCCTCTTGAATAAACAGATAATTTTATGGTATTATATATCACAAGAATTGCGATCAACACAATGATACCTGAGAGATAGGGTAACCGGTCAATGATACGTTTATAATTCCGTTCGATCTTATTGATGAGGTTTCCTTGGTATCTGATCTCTTCAATATTGGATATTGACCTAATTTCTTTGATGATCGGCTCTACTAGCAAAGGATCTCTGCGACTTCTATCAACATTGACCACAGCGCTGACAGGAAGTGGATTATACCCTAATAATTCTACAATATTCTCTCCAAATTGATCTTTAAAGATTCGGACAGCATCTTCCTTTTCGATAATAGTAGCAGTTCGAACACCATCGATCTTCTTTATTTTATGAATTAACCCAACAGCCTGCTCATTGGATATGTCCTGCTTGAAGAATACTTCTATCTTATACTTTGAACGTAAATAATGTAAAATTTTGTGAGTATTGTTACCAGCAGTAGCCAAAATCCCTACAATGTAGAGTGATATGAACAATGAGAATATTGCAGTAAGTGCCGTCATCTTGTGACGCCAAATATTTTTTAAGCCCTCATTAAATAGATATAAGAATTTATTCATTACCTTACTCGAAGCACTCCATCCTTAAGTTCGTATATTGGAAGGCCCCTTCCCTTTATCAGATTATAATTATGGGATGCCATGAGAATAGTCGTTCCCGTCTCATGGATGGTCTCTAACAATCTAACTAATTCAAAAGAAGCAACTGGATCAAGGTTTCCTGTCGGTTCATCTGCCAGAATGATCTCGGGTTCCTTTATGATGGCTCTTGCCAGGCTCGCTCGCTGTTGCTCTCCTCCAGATAATTCATCAGGGTAGTGAGCCTCTTTGCCCACCAATCCAACTAGGTCTAATGCTTCATCGACCCTGTCTGGAATATCTCTTGGATTAAAGCCTAATACATGCAGAGGGAGTGCTACATTATCAAACAAGTTTCGATCTCTAAGTAATTTATAATCTTGGAAAACCATGCCAATCGACCTACGCACCATTGATATCTTTCGTTCTGACATGCTAGAGGATTTAAAACGATTCACCATTACCTGACCAGTATCAGGAAGAATATCAAAATAGATCAAACGCATGAGCGTGGTCTTACCTGAACCAGTCGGACCGATGAGAAAGGTGAAATCACCTTCATCTATGTTCATGTTAAGATTATTGACCCCATACCCCTTACCATGGGCATAGGAAACATTTTGAAATTCGATCATTGAAGATAAGGGTATTATTTTAGCCACTGAAAATAACGAAAATACCTGCTTAATGGATGGATTTTATTTTGTAAAACTATTGGAATTGTATCTTGTTTATTGATATAAATTCCTTTACGTGTTTTATATATTTTTTAACATTGTCCATAAAACATGTAAAATAGTATTCCATGAACATTGACATATTAATAGACATCGCTATTGTCATCGTTTCCATAATCATGCTATGGAAAGGTGCCGACTGGTTGGTTGATTCAGCCGCAGAGATTGCTCATACCTTTAAGGTCTCTGACCTCATAATTGGACTCACTGTTGTTGCATTTGGTACATCAGCACCTGAGTTTGCAGTTACGATCAGTGCTGCTGCGACAAGCCAAACGGACATTTCAATAGGAAATGTGATCGGGTCTAACATCTTTAATCTAGGATTCATATTGGGTGGTACTGCAATGATCCGACCCATAGTAACGTCAAAAAAGATGTTTGAACGCGATGGCCTCTTTTTGCTCATGACCACAGCATTAATTTTCTTCTTATTCTTTGGTCTAGATGGTTGGACACCAAATGATTCATTTTCAGAATATGAGGGCCTACTACTTTTCTCACTACTCATAGGCTATGTATTATACCTATTCATAAAAAAAGACCCGCCTGAGGAGGTTAACCCTGCCTCTGCAACGACCATGTCCTACGTCTACTTCTTCGTTGGTCTTGTCATGATCGTTCTTGGTGGACATTTGATGGTTAAACATGCATCTAATGTTGCTCGTTTCATGGGTGTATCAGACTGGGTGATCGCTGTTACAATTGTAGCAGCAGGTACATCAGCTCCTGAATTTGCAACCTCAGTAACAGCGGCGGTCAAAGGTCGACATGGAATTGCAGTAGGAAACTTGATAGGTAGTGACCTTTTCAATCTTCTAGGAGTATTAGGTTTAGCAGGGATGATCAACCCAACAAGTCTATCCTCTGATATATTTGGCAGTGTTTTCCTATTGGTACTGATGGTGGGCTTGACCCTATTCATGATTCGAACAAATTGGTCGATCAGCAGGACTGAGGGAGCGATTTTGGTGACCATCAACCTAATCAGATGGTATATGGACTTTACAGGTTAATTATATAGATTATGTTGGTTGATGTACTCCCATACAGGGAGAGTCACCATATAACGTATCGTCTTATTTTCCACCCAACGTTTACGTATGTTTGATGATGAGATCTCAAACCGAGGTATGTTCGCAAATTGGATGCCATGGATCAACCAGGATGGAATATCACTAGGTCTAAAACCCGGGCGTATGGCAACCAGAACTTGGCAAACATTGATGATCTCTTTAGGTTCTCTCCAATTTTTCAGATCTAGTAGACTATCACTCCCGATCAAATAGAACAATTCATCATCTTTTTTTGATATCTGTTCTTTATATGCTCTAAGTGTATCGATCGTATAGGAAATGCCACCTCTCCTAATTTCAAGGTCGGATATTTCAAAATTAGGATTTCCCTCTACAGCAAGTTCAAGCATGTCTACACGATTTTCCTTGGCTGTAAATACCTTTTTACTTGGCGATTTGTTTGCTGGAATAAAAACAACTTTGTCAAAACCTTCAGCCTCACAGACAGTTTGTGCAACCAATAAATGACCTATGTGGGGAGGATCGAACGTCCCACCAAAGAGGCAAATCTTCAATTATTATCCTTTAGAATTATTTTTTGCATCTTTTCAATTGTTCTCTTTGCATCATCATATAGTTCCTCTTCAAGGAGCCCTGATTCATGATCACTTAAAAATGCATGCGCCTCGTCAATCTCTTTATTGCTTGCTAATGCCTTGACCATTCCTTGATTCGCATGCTGGATAATCTCCGTATCATAATATAGGTCGATGACAGATTGAAATGTCATTTTCGCTGATTCAAACTCTTCCATCTTCATGTATAGTATGCCAGTTTCATAGATCTTTTTTCCAAGTTTCTCCCTCAAGATATTGATGGATGCAACTGCATCATCATTCAATTCAGAATTGGGAAAATCATCAAGAAACTCCTGGTATCTTTCCAAGGCCTTTTCCGTGTACTCTTGATCATGGAAATATTTTGGAGATTCTATCCTATATGCTTCACAGATCTTAAATCTTGCATCCTCGACAAAGGGACTGAATGCCATCCTTCTTGTCAACTTCTCATACTCAGAAACAGCCAATAGATATTCCTTATTTCTATAATAGGCCTCACCTAGATAATATTGTGCATCATCACCAAGGTCAGAACCTGTCCCTCTCATAACAACATATTTGAAGTCAGTTTGAGCCTGCAGATATTTTTCACTTTCAAGGTGCTCCATTCCCATGTTGAATTTCTCTTGAAGACTAATCTCACCATCGTTCTTTGATCCTGCACAGGACATAATCATAAAGATCAAAACGGGAAATAGCATATGGAATATTATTTTCATTAGAAATAGATGGAAAATTTAAGACCGCCAACTCCTAGGCTCATTGATGGGTCATAAACAAGATTCAATTTTGTTTTGATGGATGCCTGCTTTTTCTTTTTCTCACTTGCCTTCCTCTGATTGGTCCAGACAGATTCGATTCCGCTAATGACATGATTGAACATTAGGACAGTGATACTGTATTTAGCTGCAGAAAGCATCCTGTTGGACTCATATCTTTGATCAATGAAGTCTTGCTTCATAGGGGTTTTGATAACAATCTCAATGCTATCTCCTACGTCCTTTTCTTCCCAATACCAAGCATCTGCTGCATCATTCCATCCACCAACAAACTGATCATATTTACCAATATTCTCATAAAAATGCCTATCTCGAACGACAACAATGTCACCAGAGTAGAACCATTCCGGATGAGCATCCAAACTATCTGAAGATACCCTTGTGATATTCAATTCATTAGCAAGGTCGCCTGAGATGATCAAGGTCATGTCATGTGTTCCTGTCAATTTTGTCAATGCTGGGAAGTTATACCAAGACATGAGTTCGTGCATATGTGATGGAGGAGTAAATCTGTTTGTGACCCAATTTTCTAGTGTCCAATTTTGGTCTGCAAAGGCCTGGTATCCGTCTTTCCTCTTTTCTGCTTCATCTTGAAAGTAATTCCATGCTAAAAGAGTACCAAGTTCAACACCCAAAAAGGACGCTGTCTTCCAAAAGGGAGATCTATTATAATACTGTCCTGCACCTGGAAGAACTAGAGACATGATCAAAGGTTTACCAGGATAGTTGACCTCTTCCTCTGTAATTGTTAGAACGGAAGATGAATCAGATAGATCTGATTGTCTTGGGTCTTCGAATTCTTGTTGCGCAAAGCCCATGCTTAATAGGATGAAAAATAAACTAAAAATCAAAAAGGATCTTGACATATGTCCTACCATTTTTCCCATATTGTATTGTTTCTTCATTTATCTCTCTTTTGAATTCATTTAGAGGATGATGATATTCTGCCTCAATGGCGGTTGGAAAGTTAAAGAAAGAAAAGCCATTCAACCTCCATTGAATTCCTAAAGATTTTTTCAGTGAAATGTCATCTGTCCAAGCATCTCCTATCTGCATCACTGCTCCCAAAGTGCTATTCTGCAATATCATCCATTTGAATTTATAATGTCTTTCTTGGAACATGGGTATCCTAAATGTCATGTCAAGCATGGCACTCTTTGTTCCTTGAATTGAATAAAATGGATAGCCTTTGAGTCCAGGCATTCCTCCAAGATAAAAATGGAAGAATGAATCAACATCATTATTAGTAACCCATCCCCCATGAGCCTTAAGTGAAAGGGTCCAGCGCCTCATCCAAGGTAGTTCATAATGATAGGTACCACCTATTTGAATTCGTCCAAGATCATTTGATTTAAATTCCTCTAATAATGTTCCAGAATCTGACAGATTGAGGCCTTCTATGAAGTTGTTCTTCTCAAGGTCAATTGAAGCATTGATAGTAAATCCACTTGATGGATTAATGGTTTTATCCAAGGTTCGCTTTCTCATGTCCAAAGACCAAGCACTCGTAATGGACCATCCACGGAAATAATCATAGGCTGCCCCCGCTTCCAACCTATTACCTATATTTAACATTACTTCCTCTTGGATGAATGCGCGATACCATTGCCTAGTTAATGCTAACTCAAATGAACTACCATATATGGGTAATTTTAATCCAGAACGTAGTTGTACCAGTCTAAATTTAATATCATCTTTGATTGGATAAGCTCCTTGGTACATGGACTTATCGCTTGTATTTCGAGTTAAGTAGTAGGTCTCAAAGAAAATTGTAGGATAGAATCTCTTAAAATCAAAGATAAAGAAAAGGTCAACGTCATTTAGTTTGTTCAAGGATGCACCCCCAAACAAAGATAGACGGTTTATTACTTCACTTGAAGAAAAATAGAATCCAGGTTTAAGAGTACCATAATCAAACATCAGTTTCGGTAGGATGAACATGTTCGGGAACTGATCCTCGTAAGGAAATGCCTTGGTATCATCTAGTTCCGTAATAGGTGGTTTTGACTCACTATTATTTAAATAATAATCTTCACCATAACCAACATAGTCATCATCTATGAAAAAAATGTCTTCCAATAAGGAAATGGAATATGCACCCTTGTCATACAATGAATAGAGGATCCTCCCATCCTTTGAGACATCTGGCATGAATGCGCCACCAGTTACATTGGTGACATAACCTTCTGTTGAATCTGACGGGTTTACCATGTAAAGATTATAGATCCCACTTTTATCTTGTGAATGAACCATCAGGCCTTCAGAATTTGATGAGATATTTCTCTCATCAAAGGATGTATTATTGCATACCATTTCCATGGAACTCCCAATGAGATCATAGGAATAAACATCTCTAAAGTGATGCCAGGTAATGTCAAAAAATAATTTTTTAGAGTTATGATCATAACTGAGATAACTGATCATTGGTCGCTCTTTGAAATCGGTTATTTTTCTAGTAACACCTTTTTTTAGGTCAAGAACATGAATATCCTGACCTCCATCATAGGTCGCCAAAAAGGCAATGGAACTATCATGTTCCATGAAAACAGGGTTAAATGCCCTTGCATCGTATGTCAACCGCTTTTCTTCCTCACTTTCCAAGTTAAAAGAATAAATGTCATAAAATTTCGAACCATTCTTATTTGGAAATTTTGACTTTCTTGAATAATAGATGACCTCACCATTTGGGTGCCAGGTTGACGGTGAGAACACACCACTTTTGATCTTTTTATCCTCATCGGATTCGATGTCATGAAAATAGAGGTTGGTTTGTCCAAAAAAATCATTACCCCTATTGGAAAGATACGCATAAGCATTCTTTGTTGGATGCCATTTGGGATGGATATTGGTAGTACCATTATTCTGAAGTTTTTTACCTTGTACGGGCATGATCTTTATGGGGTCTACAAGGGTATTATATTTAGCCTGTACTGCATTTTTGAAATCATCATAGAGGTCATCTCCACTTATTCCTATGACATTGGAAATGGCTCTATTTATCGAAAATTGCAAAGGAGATGATAGTTCATCCATTATGTCACTTAATGCTTGTGAACCATATTCATTTGCCAAGTAGGTTGATAATGCATAACCGGCATTATAGGTTGATTCATTCCCGATGCCTTTTTTGCCAAAAGTGTTCATCTCAGTAAATGACAACATGTTGCCATTGATGACCCTATCCCTAAGGATCATGTCCCTGTGACTATCCCAACTATCCCAATCTGCATCATCATACATGTATTGTGCGATACCCTCTGCCAACCAAGGTGGTACATTGGTTCCAGGTATTGGATAACTGATCAAGGTATTTGGATAACCATATAATACATCTGGGCGCTTCTCTTCTTCATAATTCATTAATTGAAAATAGGCTCCAGGAATCCTTGTCCCAGCCTTCATGGATTTTTGGAGCGAGACAATATGTGCAAATTCATGCGTGATCACATTTTGCAACCATCGGTGGCTTCCTCTCAATTCAAAATCAAGAGGCGATGCCCATATCATGATCTTATTATCATAATAGTAGGCAGCACCATTTGAATAATCATCAGGATCTATCAGGATCAGATGCGTTTTCTGATGTGGTTCAAAGCCATAGAATTCAGTTATTTTAGGATAAATGACCTCTGCGACCACTGCTGCTTCCCTTGCGGTCATTTCAGTCTCATCGTGAAAATGTATTTTAAAGTGTTCTGTATCAAACGTATGCCAATTCAACTCAGGGTGGTTGTATTCTACCTGAGAATAGATGATTGATAATAGCAGGGTCTGTATTAATGCTCTTTTCATTAGTGGATGACTGCAATTTTTATTATGGTCGTTTCCATGCTATCTCCATTAGAAACATTGACATGTGCAAAATAGACACCTGAATCCAAATCTCGCACATTCCAGACCCATTCTGATATTTGATTACCAGAACCAACAATATCTGTTGTAAATGAATCCAAAAAATACCCTGCAAGATCATAAATCATGACCTTTGCACTCTCACCCATGATGGATTCAACCCTTAAGGTACCTCGTCCCTCTCTTATGGGATTAGGGTAACAATAGGACCTATTTATCATGGACGTGTTATTTGATTCAAATTCATATTGCAGATCCAGTTTTCTACTCCTTCCCATGTCTCCGTGAAATGCGGTCCATTCATTTCCCATGTGTTGGTCATTAGATGCATCATCAAATTGAAAGATCGTAGATGAGGTAAATACCGCATTCTTACCTTTATGCTCACCTGCGGCCCTTAATTCTTCATCTGGACCTATGCTAATGTCATAATTAACATTACCCTTGGAATCAAAGATCAATATCGATCGCTTATCAGAAGACCTGGCAATGATCTCAGGATAATCATTACCAAAAAGATTTTTTGCTAAAACGGGAGGATCGACACTCATGCCAATTGGAAATCCAGGCATTAATACTAGATCTGAGTTGAATCCATATAATATCCCGCTAGAATCAATTGCCATGACGTCACTGCTCGCATCAAGATCAAGGTCTATGCCAAGAATGTAATGGAAACTCAATGCCTCCCATTTTGTTTCTGGATCACCAAATCTATCCACTGTTATTCCTGAACTGCCTATGTCAATACCATAATTGTGAGGTTCAGAAAAGACTCTTTTAGAGTGGCTATTCCATTGGATTTCTGTCTTCATGGCAATTAAAGTATCTTCATCATTGATCACAGGATAAAACAGAGAGTCACTTCGTTCTTGGAAACTGATATTGATCATTTGAGTATTTAATTCGTAGTGGTACATGCTATGTAAACTAGAGTCCTGAAAATTTTCAATGATATCCACCAAGGTATGGTCATCTCTTTCGATAAATGAGATAAATACCTCTTCAGATGATAATGGATGAAAACTTTTTCTAGTGACTGAACTATCTACAATGCCCATGTATAGAGAATCGATTCCTCCAAACACATCCATGTCTCCATCACGATCAATGTCAAACAATGCTAAAATATTCGCATCCTGCTGGGGATATCCAGGGGCAATAAAGGCATTTGATAGTGTAAATCTCATTGTGTCTCTTGCAATACCTATTTCACCAATCCTAATATATGTTGAGGAACCATCATTGGCCTTTGTTGAAGGGTAAGTATCTGGACCAAATTCTGGTCTCAAACCTTGAAAATTTGGATTTGCTAACACATACTGAGTATTACCCTTGAACCACATATCCCCGAAATACCCACTTGATGGGTCATTGAACATGAAAATGGATGGATAACCTATGTCTTGGGCACCGTCAGCCTCTTCCAGATCTATGCCCATGGATGATATGTCACTATTTATTCCATATTCATCAATGTAGGATGATATGATATCCTCATCAATATGCCATATCAAAAGGCCAGATGCAGGCAAACCAATATCATAATTAGGCACAGAGATCACCACCCCATTGGTATCTTTTACAATCCCAGAAGAGTCTTGAAGTATTGTATTATAAGGAGGGTAGGCACCATTGTCCGATGTTTGTCCCATTAAGTACCGGATGGAATCTATGCTAACCCCTTCACGCACATCATTACTACGATTCTCGATCAAGTAATATTCGTCATCCCTTATTGGAACTTTAACGATACTACCATTACTTCTTTTCGGAACATGAATATCAGTATTGTAATTAGGATGATAGGGGATTTCCCAACCCGCATGAAGCCGTGACCAAGCTGTTGGTGGTGCGGGGATGATTCCTCTACCATTATTAGATCCTTGATCCATGAGTCCAAACACGCCTACCCTACTTTCACCTGTGCTAACATTCCAAAGGGGTGGCAAACCAATTGAAAATCCAACCATGAGAGCAAATGTGCCAACAAGCCCATATTGGTATTCACAGGGTTCTGCTGCATTCGCGAACATGGATTCTGATATGTCAAAATGCAGATGGTTTTGACTTTCGGGCAATATGATACCGTCCCGAATTGCATGATCACCAATAAGGATCTCTGCTTGACCTAGGTTGTCCTGTATCATTTTTTGGTCGACATAAGTTGAAGGAATGTCCTCTGGCGTTGGATCGAGGAATGGCAAAGAAAAATCTTGGCCAATCCCTGCATGGAATATCACAACAAGGTCATACGCAGAAAAATCTATTTGGTCCTGTTCATGGGATATTTCAAGAGCATCTCTAAATAACTCTGTAAGTCTTAACTCCTGAATATCAATCTGGCTATAGGGGTTATAATAATCCATGGTCATTTCAAGTTGATAACTTTCATTTTTACCATGAGGATATACATCTGACCCCTCTAGATCAACTCCAAACTGACCATATGATACCGATCTAAAATAAGAATCGAGTGAAACAATTTGAGACTGGAAATAATCTTTGTCATGAGGAGTTGGATCAATGGAATATGAGCCGCAATCAAGCCCTTGATCTTCAAGAAGAAATTTTCCATTTCCTGTTGTACTGGCAAGATAGTCTTCTTCGAATGATATGCGTATTGCACATATGCGAACAGGTTGATCTATGGCTGCATTAACTGAGTTTAACAAACCAATCATGATGATCAGTCTGCAGGATGGGTAGTACCGCATGGTTACCAGAAAGAATTAGTATTCTATGTTCAGAGAGAAACGCATTGTATTTGTCAGAGGATGACCTTGCTCGCCATAGGTATAGCCAAAATCAAATCCATACCCAGAAAATCTTAATCCTATGCCAAAGGTTGGATTACTGATCTTACCTGTCTTATCATAATAAAAACCTGACCTTATTGCGAAATATTTCCCATACCAATATTCAAGTCCAAAATTATGGACCAAGCGATCTAGTTCATTTGAGATGGTCCTATCTTTTGCATTACCTACTTCCTTTATTCCATATTCATTGTACTTTCCCCAACCCACATCATTTGGAGCACCAGAAGTTGGTACCATTTCATTCTCACCAGGATCCACTACTCCATTTGAGTCAGTGTCAAACCATTTTCCACCATCTATGCTACCATCTCCATCTGCGTCTACCCAATCATATCCACCAATAATGCCATCACCATTTCCAGGGCTGTTAGACCCATAATCAATGTCACCACCTAGAAGCCAATCATTGATCCATGATGTGAATAATGCTAGATATATTGGATCGGTATGTGCGATCTCCATCTTACCATCTGAATTATAGTCATTACCAGGGCTTAGGTTACCATCCTCATCATACCCTCCTATGTAACCATCACCATCCCAGTCCATGTCTGGATAAGATGATACTAAAAGTTTATCAACATCATATACCAGATTAAGTTTGTTGAATTCACCATTGATCAATGCATAGTTGAGACCAATACTTAGATTAGTAGGCTGTGGGTCTGCCTGGTCTGGATCAATGAATGAAACCTTTGGTCCTAAATTTGATAGATTCATTCCAAGGGTCAGATTAGGTGATAACCATTCCTTGTGCATGTAACCAATGTCAAATCCAAAATCTGTTGATGTACCTTTGCCTTTTTCACTTCCTGCACCAATTTCAACAAGGTGTTGGTAGGATACCTTGGCAT
>CAYZJY010000030.1:0-19928 GCA_964478995.1 uncultured bacterium | reverse complement strand
AAATATTACCTATGTTAAAAGTATTGGAACCAAATGACGTAACACAGATAATTTGGGGCGTAGAGCCAGATTATAAAAATAAATTCAAAAAATTTGAATCATCCTTCAAGAATAATATTGTATTAGATTTTCATCGTAAAAATCTAAAAAATGAATCACAATCTCTGGTTGGTATTGATTATTATGATAAAAGTTTAAAAAATTCTATGAATATTGAAATAAAGGTCAGAAATAGGAACTCAGAATTTTTTAATATAAAAAAAGTATGGAAATTGCTTAACTATTAAAATGAATATTTCAATCATTATCCCCGTATTTAATGAAATAGAGTCATTGCCTGTCTTAATAAATGAGTTGGAAGATAATCTTAAGACATTTTCTGCCTGGGAGGTTATTTTCATAGATGATGGGTCAAGTGATGGTTCTACGGAATTATTAACAGATTTATGTTCTAGTGACCATAACTTTAAATTAATTCAATTTCATAGAAATTATGGAAAATCTGCAGCCCTGAATGAAGGTTTCAAGGTCGTTTCCGGTGAATACGTTATTACTATGGATGCTGATCTACAAGATGATCCATCAGAAATACAAAATCTTATTGGTAAGTTGGAAGAAGGTTGGGATTTGGTCTCAGGATGGAAGAAGACAAGACTAGACCCATTGAATAAACGTATTCCATCTAAGTTATTCAATTTTGTGACTAGTTTGCTAACCGGAGTGAAGATTCATGATTTTAATTGTGGATTGAAAGGATATAAAAAGGCAGTTGTAAAATCCATTGAGGTTTATGGAGGGCGTCACAGGTATATCCCCGCTTTGGCTGGACAGAAAAAATTTAAAGTGACTGAAATTATCGTAAATCATCGTTCAAGAAAATTTGGTCATACAAAGTATGGTGGCTCGAGATTGTTACATGGGTTTTTTGATTTAATTACAATTTTATTTCTTAACCGATTTACTCAACAACCTCTTCACCTGTTTGGTTCCTTTGGTATTGTTTTTTTCACCTTTGGATTTATAGTAGAGTGTTTTGTACTATATTATAAATATTTTCTTTTTGAGCCTTATTCTAAACATATGGCATTATTAACCTTTGGTGTTATGTTAATTGTAATTGGTATTCAGTTCTTTTCAATTGGACTTTTAGGTGAGTTGATGGCTAGGACTACCCAAGGGCATGAAGATCGAATAAAATATTTTCATGATAGTAAAAAATCAGATCAAAAGGCTCAAACTTAATTTTTGATTTTTTTTATAAAACCTAAGTAGAAGACAGGTGTCTTTATTCAATAACTCAATTCTATCCAGTCTAGGAAAGAGGTCATCATTTAAAGTAGATTTTATTATATGCGGGACTCAGAAAGGAGGAACAACTGCCTTAGATTATTATTTGAGATTGCATCCGAATATATGTATGGCAGATAAGAAGGAAGTTCACTTTTTTGATAGGGATGATTATTTCAATGATCTTGATCCAGATTACTCAAAATATCATAAATATTTTAGCCCAAAAAATGATCATTGTATCATTGGCGAGGCAACGCCAATATATATGTATTGGGATAAGGCCATGGAACGTATTCACAGATACAATCCAAATACAAAATTAATTGCAGTTTTACGAAATCCTATAAATCGAGCATTTTCTCATTGGAATATGGAAAGAGATAGAAATCGTGAGGATAGATCATTTTGGGATGCTATATCCGAAGAAAATTCAAAATTAAAATCTTCCAAACACAGGCAAGACAGAACATTCTCATATCTTGATAGGGGATTTTATTCCTCTCAGATTCGAAACATATATGATTATTTTGAAAAAGATCAATTTTTGATTCTACGCAATGAATTATTGCGTTATTCCCCTAATGATGTACTTGCTGAGGTAGCATCCTTTCTTTCCATATCACCATTTGATAAGATAGAACATAGAGAAGTGCACTCAAGGGTTTATCCAGTCAAATTGGATGAAGATGAATTAAGTTTTTTACAGTCCTTTTATGAGGATGAAATTGATTTGCTGGAGAATATATTAGGGTGGGATTTAGAATCCTGGAGAGTTTGAGATGAAAAAAGACCTATCCATTAGCATAGTTACACCAACGTATAATAGAGCGGATGAACTTGATTCTTTATTAATGTCAATTTCTTCTCAAACCATCTCTCTAGAAAATATTGAATGCATAATTTCAGATGATGGTTCCAAAGATGAAACGGAAATGATTATAGAAAGTTGGCAAAAGAAGTCAATGTTTGACATCATTTATATTAAACAAGAGAACAAGGGACCCGGTGCTGCTCGAAATCATGGTCTAGAACAAAGCACTGGAGAACTTATTTTATTCATTGACTCTGATTGTGAAGCACATCCTAAATGGCTTGAAACAATAGTTCGTGAGTATGATTTAAATGCTTTTGATGCGTGTGGTGGTCCAGATGGTGCTAAGGATGATTTCACCTTACTTCAAAAGGCAATAGATTATTCTATGACCTCGTTTTTTACTACTGGCGGTATGAGAGGGCATAGTAAAAATATGATCGCAAAATTTTACCCTAGAACACATAATATGGGTATTACTAGAAAAACATACGAGACTGTTGGTGGTTTTTGTGATCTACGACATGGACAAGACATTGAATTTAGTAATCGTATTCGCAGATCTGGAGCAAAGATAACATTCATAGAGGATGCTCTTGTGTACCATCGTAGGAGGACAACCATAAGACAATTCATCAAGCAAGTTTTTAATTGGGGTGTTGCTCGAGTTAATCTAGGGAGAATTGATTCCAAAATGTTAGAGGTTATACATTTTTTACCATCATTGGCTTGCTTATCATCAATAATCCTTATCTCTTTGGCTATTAATAGAAATTGGAATCTTTCAATTATGCTTTTCATATTTTTCATGCCTTTAATTTTCATCTCATTAATTGGATCTATAAATAAAAAAGATGTTAAGGTCTTCCCATTCCTATTAATTGTTATCCCAATTCAAATTTTAGGTTATGGCATTGGTTTTCTTCAAGCCTTCTTAAGGCGCTTTATTTTTAAAGAGTCTGCAATGATTGGATTCAAGAAGAATTATTACAAATGATAATTATGATATTAGGGATGCACAGGAGTGGCACGTCAACTGTTGCAGGTGTATTACATATGAATAACATAGCGATGGGAACCTATGAAAATTTTTGGCCTCGTCCACTAAGTCAAAATCCCAAAGGTTTTTATGAAAATTTTGATTTTAGAAAAATTAATGATCAGATGTTAAAATTTTCTGGATATGATGTTAAATCATACAATCCTGACATACCCATGGTTGAACTCAACAATAAACTATTATCCAAAATGAAAGAACTTGTTGATCATAACAATTCCACCTTTCCAGATTGGGGTTGGAAAGATCCTCGTACTTGTTTGACTGCTTCAAGTTGGTTAGATGCTATTATTTCATTGGGACTTGGAGATGAATTAAAGATTGTTTTTCTCGCACGCAGGGCATCATCTGTCTCTAGATCACTTTACAAGCGTAATGGACTTCTATTTGAAAAAGGGCTACAACTATGGGAAAGTTATACTCAGAGGGCTCTAAAATTTTGTAGTAGATCAAATGTACCCATTCACTATTGCTCTTTTGAGGATCTATTGGATGATCCCTTAGAGATTTGTAACTCTCTTTTTAATTTTATTGGAAAAGAGTGGGATTCAGAAATTGTGGGAAAATTCATTGATCGCTCCATCAGTACAAGTGCAAAGGGAGAGGAAATAAAGTATCCAGAGCATATTGCTGTTCTTGAAGAAAAGGTCTACTCTTTAGTCAAGGGAGTAAAATAATTTTATGGGAAAGACAATCACCATAATTTCCACTAGTTTTCGATCTGGAGAGCATTTAAGTAGACTATTTAATAACTTGTTTAACAAGGCCACAAATAAAAACCTATTACGGTTTTTAGTGGTTGACAATACAAATGGGGATGACGATAGGTTAGAAGAATCTTTTCTAAAGAATTTAGATGTGGAGATCATACTAAATGATGGAAGGAATTTACAAAGATCAATTTCCCATGCTAGTGCCCTTGACATCGGTTTGGCGCAATCAAATACTGAATTCACGCTTATAGTCGATCCTGATGTTCATATTTTTAAAAATGATTGGGATAGTTTTTGCATTGATATTTTTGATAGGCAAGAAAAGATAGTAATTGGGGCTCCTTACCCTGAATGGAAACTGGGTAAGGTCCACGATTATCCAAGCGTGGTATTCATATTTTTTCGGACTCAACAGATACAGGAACTCAACCTCTCTTTTTATCCTTTCCCACCTATATTAAAAAATATCAAAAATAGTATTTTTAGAAAAATAACAAGGCTAGGTTTTTTTGCAAGTAAGCATAGGCTTGATGAAAGTGATGCCCTCCGAAGTTTAACTAAATACCTAGAGAGTCTATTTGGGATTACCAGTCCAGATACTGGGAATGATATAATTAAAGCATTAAGAGAAAGATCATTCAAGACAACCAATTTCGAGGCTTACTATAGCAATGCCATCAAGTCTCCAAAGGGGAGTTCATTTCAATATGACATGGCCAGAGAATTTGAATTATATTTTTATGATAATAAACCATTCATGACCCATATGTATGGTTCAGGAGTATTCCATTGGAAAACAAAACAAGGCTCTAACAAGAAATATTGGTTAGAACTTATTAATGGTATTGAGAGAGATATAAGATGAAACTATTTAATGAAAATAGAAATGAGATCATTATTCTTGCAATATTACCCTTACTATTTTTGTATAGGATGGTCTTTTTTGGTGAGATCGTTACCACCAATGATGAACTTGAGAGACATCCAATTAATGAGTGGAGAGATCATTACATAGAAAAATATGATGATGTACCCCAATGGTATCCTAATCTGTTTTCAGGAATGCCCTCCTATGGTGGATTTATTTATACAAATGGTGATCCAACAAAATTCATACGTAGTAGCATATTGTTTAATCCAGGTCTAAAAGTTTGGTTCTATTTGACTCTTTCAGGTATTGGGATGTTCGTGCTACTTCGATTATTCTACATAAGTAAAACCTCTGCGCTCTTTGGCAGTCTTATATCCGCTCTCACACCCTATGCTTTTGGACTAATCAATGCAGGGCATTTAAATAAGATTTTTGCCATGGCTTATATGCCCTGGGTAATTGCATCAGCCATTTATTTTATTGATCGAACTACCCTCAAAGGATTATTGATATTGTCCCTGGCAACAGCTCTTCAACTATGGGCCAACCATCCACAGGTTGCATACTATACTTGGATGGTCATTGGCTTATATTATCTATGTATTTTGGTTCCAGCACTTTTATCGAAGACTGCTTCAATAAAAAAATCCATTTACCCTCTGATAGGAATTATCCTAGGAATATTTATCGCTCTATTAATGGTCTCTGACCCCTATGCTGATATCTATAGGTTTCAAGAACATTCAAATCGTGGTGCCATGTCTGTTTTAGATCAATCGGGTGAGACTAGAGATGGAACAAAATGGAAATATGCTACTCAGTGGTCATTCCATCCTAAAGAGATGTTGTCCCTTATCTTCCCCTATCACTTTGGATTACAAAATACAAACGATCTTGAGCGCGGAGCATATTGGGGTTTTATGCCATTTACCCAATCAACCCATTATGTAGGCTTGGTCGTTTTGATATTTGCTATTCTAGGTGTCTTTCTAAAAAAGCCAGACCAATCTGAATCAATATTCTGGTTGGTAACGATCTTGACCCTGATTACTGGTTTTGGCTCATTTTTTTCCATTCTTTATAAACCGTTTTTCTCTGTACTGCCATTTTTTTCAAAATTTAGAATCCCATCAATGATATACATGTTATTAGCGATATCCATACCATTTTTAGGTGCCAAGGGCTTGGATACATTCATGGCAAAATATGAAGAAAGGGAAGTCCTGAAGAAATTAACCTATGTGCTAGGTGGTTTTATAGCGGTTACCCTTCTATTGTTTATGTTTGGCGAGCATCTTTTTTCATTCAGTGCTTCTAGTGATGCTCGGTATGATCCAGTCACAGTATCAAGACTGCAATCTGCAAGAATTGAATTATTTAACAAAGGTTTAATTCTTGCCATTACCATATCCATTGGAATATCTGGTCTATTCTATGGTCTGGTGAAAAGAAAAATAAATCAGACCATGTTTACTTATTCCATGATAGCAATTGCTGTATTTGACATATGGATCGTTAATTCAGAATTCATGAATATAAAATCACCATATGACATGGATAGGAATTTCAGGAAAAATAAGATAGTAGAGCATATCATCAATGATAAAGACCATTTTCGAATTTTTCCTGCAGATGAAATGGGGTCGAACAAATATAGTTATTGGAATATAGAAAGTATTGGAGGTTACAGACCCATCAAACTTAGAAACTACCAAGATCTTATGGATTCAAGAGGTTTTAGTCGTCCAAAGGTATTAGATATGTTGAATGTTAAATATGTGGTCACCAATAAAAAGATAAATAATCCAAACTTTGTTCAAGTAAATAATATCAAAGGGCTTCATGAAAATATAAATGCACTACCAAAATCTTGGATCGTTGGAAATATAAAAAAGGTGAACTCACAAAAAGAGTCATTAATGGAGGTCCTATTAAGTGGGTTTGATCCCAAGAATAAAGCAGTTGTCTTTGATTATAATGGTCCTGATCTACCTGAAGATGCAACCGGTAAAGTCAAAATTAAAATGCGTAATGAAAATAGGATTGAACTCGAATCTTCATCGCAGACAGGCGGGCTGTTGGTCTTGTCTGAGATATACTATGAGCCAGGTTGGAAAGCGACGGTAAATGGTAAAGAGACACCAATATATCAAACAAACCATATATTAAGATCTGTTGAGATTCCAAAAGGTAATGCTGAGATCATCTTTGAGTATGATAAGATTGATTGGCAAAGGACTCGTTTGTTATCAAGATTCTCATTTTTGGCCACTATCCTGATTCTAGGAACTCTGCTCTGGAAAGAACAAAAAAATAGAATTGAGTGATGAAACTTTATCGTCATACGGGTAACATAAAAGCAGGTCTATTCATGCTTGGTATTATCTTGATCATAGGTCTTCTTGCCTATACTCAGATATTGGTTGATCAACTTCGTAAGGATAACCGGTCAATAGTAAGACTTTATGCAGGCCTTATAGCAAATGTTGTACAAGAGGAGAATGATACGAATCTTGACTATATTTTTGAAAATATTATCCAAAAGGTCAAATTCCCTTTAATCCAGACTGATACAGAGCATAATCCACAGATGTGGAAGAATTTGCCAGAATCAGTAGTGACAAAGAAGCAGATCATTAGATTCATGAAGGCCACTGATAGCCATAATATTCCTATTCCTCTGACCTATAAAGATAAAACAGTAGGTGAAATAAACTTTGGTTTTCTACATTATGGAGATTCGGGAATAGTCCAAAAACTAAAACTATGGAGTTACGTTGAAATAGTTGCAATTGGGATATTTATTTTCTTAGGATTTTCCGGATTTAGTTTTATTAGAAATAATGAGAAAAAACATATATGGGTAGGTATGGCAAGAGAGACAGCTCATCAGTTAGGGACTCCCGTTTCTGCCTTGATGGGGTGGGTAGATTGGCTAAAAGAACATCCAGAGAAAATTGATGAAATAATTCCTGAAATGGAAGTAGATCTTCAAAGACTAGAACAGATTGGCCGACGTTTTAGTAAGATGGGTTCTAAATCAGATTTTGAGGAATTTGATCTTTCAGAAAGGATAGAACGTATTGTAGAATATTTAACTCGACGCTTACCTTCACTAGGTAAAAAGGTAGAACTTAGAAATGATATTCATCCCGGTATAGTTATTTTGGCCAATGGTTCTCTTTTAGCATGGTCTATTGAGAATATCATTCGTAATGGCATTGATGCAATTGAAAGGGAAGATGGACTTGTAAACATATCATTAAGGCAATATGATGATGACATAAAGATTAGGATAAAAGATAATGGCAGAGGTATTCCTAAAAAAGATTGGAAAAATATTTTTCGACCTGGTTTTAGCACTAAACAGGCCGGGTGGGGTTTAGGACTATCATTGTCTAGCCGAATAATTGAAGACATACATGGAGGCCAACTAAAGGTTCTGGAATCTTCTTATGAGACTGGAACCATTTTAGAGATCAGCCTTTAAATTAATTTTTTACTACGCTAATTTTTATAACAATATTAAATAGGAAGATATGGAATTATTATACGGACAAGCACAACAGGGTGGAGGTTTAGCAGCCTTCTTACCATTTATTTTAATTATGTTTATCATATATTTTCTTATGATTCGACCACAGACCAAACGACAGAAAGAAAAAGAAAAGATGAGAGAAGACATTAAGAAAGGTAACCGTATTATCACAATGGGTGGAATATACGGTGTGGTTCAAGGCTTCAAGGAAAAGGGACGACAGGTTGTGATAAAAGTGGATAATAATACCAATCTTACCATTAACAAGACCGCCATAGCAGGGCTTGCTGAAAAGGTTAGAGATGAAGAACTGGAACAAACCTAATGGCAGTACTTGATGTGGTTCATTATGGCGATCCGATCTTAAAAAAGATTTGTAAGCCAATTACAGATTTTTCAAACCTTGACCTTATCATTGATGATATGTTTGATTCAATGTACGAGGCTGAGGGGATTGGTCTTGCCGCAAACCAAGTTGGTATTGACATGAACTTATTTATTATTGACATAACTCATACGGAAGAATCTGAAGACACACATGTATTCATTAACAGTACCATTATAGAAACCTTTGGCAGTCAAGATTTATTTAAAGAAGGCTGTCTCTCACTTCCAGGAATGGCCTTAGATGTACTTAGGCCAGAGAAAGTAAAATTAAAATATCAGACATTGGACGAACAATGGCATGAGGATGAATTTGATGGTCTTCTTTCGAGAGCGATTCAACATGAGATAGATCACTTAAATGGTGTATTCATAGTTGATAGAGTGGGAGAAGTTGAAAAAATAAAATATCAAGCAGAACTAAAGGAATTAGAAAAAAGATCCAAGAATCAAAATATAGATTCTAAGAAAAAAGGTTTTGTCCTTTAATTTGATCTTCTCATATGAAGGAAGTCGATAGTGCGTACAATCTTCATGGGAAATCCTAGTTTTGCTATTCCTACACTAGAGGCAATTTATCGATCAGAGCACGAACTTCTCTCTGTTGTCTCAAATCCACCCAAGAAAATGGGAAGAGGCAGAACTCTTTCATATACTCCGGTAGGTACCTTTGCCAGAGATAATGGCATACCTCTAGTAGAACCAGATTCGCTTAATTCAGAGAAATTTAAAAGTACGTTAGATGCTTTAAGGCCTGATATATTTGTGGTTGTTGCATATAGGATTTTGCCTAAAGATGTAATTGAGATACCCACTTATGGCTCTATCAATTTACACGCTTCTCTCCTACCAAAATATCGAGGAGCCGGTCCCATACAGTGGGCCTTAATGAATGGGGATGTAAAGACAGGTGTTACAGTATTCCAAATAAAGCCAGAGGTAGATGCAGGAGACATTCTTTTCCAGAAAGAAATTGATATCCGAAAGGAAGATGATATGCTATCCCTAGGCACTCGTTTATGTGAGCAGGGTTCAGAATTGATAATAAAAACGTTAGACAATATTGATAGTGGTAATCCAATAAAGGGTATAAAACAAAATTCTGAAATGGCTACTCCTGCGCCCAAGATTCATAAAGATATGACCTTCATAAATTGGAAATGGTCATCTGAAAAGATTCATAATTGGGTAAGGGGCTTATCACCTTTTCCAGGGATGTCAACCTATTATAAAGGAAAAAAACTAAGGATATTTAAGACCTCGTCCATCATTGTTGGAAAAGCAATGGAGCCGGGTTCAATAATAGAGGCAAGTCAAGATGGATTAATTGTAGGTACAGGCAAAGATGCCTTGAGAATAATGGAAATCCAGATGGAAGGCAGAAAAAAAATGCACATAAATGATTTCCTAAGGGGAACAAATATGAGACCTGGAGAATTACTAGGCAAATGAGGAATGATGCCAGGCTATTGGCTTATTCAATTCTTTATCAATTTAATAATGATATTAAACTGGATTTGATTTTGAATAAGGCGTTTATTGATAATAAGTCCAATCTCAGATCACGCTCTAGGGCTAACGTACTTGTGAATGATATCGTACGCTTGCGAGGAAGACTGGATCTTATGATAAAGCATGTCTCAGGTAGAAAAATAAAACAAATTCAACGGCCAATACGGTTGATCCTGAGGATTGGATTCTACGAGATCATGATGGATGAATCAGTTCCAGACTATGCCGCTGTTGACTCAGCAGTGGAGATGGCAAATAACCTATCTAACTCAAGATCTGCAGGATTTGCAAATGCGGTTCTTAGAAATCTGACACGAAAAAAGAAGAATAATGAAAATTGGGCGGAAAAATTGAGCAAAGATCCTGAATGGAATTCAATACCTCTATGGATGCAAAATAGATGGAAAAAAAATCTAGGAGAGCAAGGATTCATCAAAATGGCTGAAAGTATAAATAAGAAGCCATCTAATTTCATTCGTTTTCAACCAGATATCAGATCTGCAGAAGAGGTAATGAATATTCTAATGGAAGATGAAATAAAGTCAGAAATATTTTCAGGATCATTTTTGAGATTATCAAGTGGTATTGGAAAATTGCTCCAAACCGATATATTTAACAATGGTGAAATATCAATTCAAAATCCTGCATCTGCGGCCATTGTGGATTGTCTTGATGCGGGGCCTGGGGATACGGTATTAGATGTGTGTGCAGCACCAGGGACAAAATCACTTTATATCTCATACATAGTAGGTGATTCGGGAAGGGTCTTAGCCAGCGATCTAATTGAGGAAAGAGTAGAAAAAGGGAAAAAGGATATAGAAAGGCATGGAAGATCTAATATTGAATGGATGGTCAAGGATGCAAGTAAGGATACATTTCCCAAAACCGACCTAATGTTGATTGATGCTCCATGCACGGGCACGGGTGTTTTGGGTAGAAGACCTGATATTCGCTGGCGGCGTAAGGTTAGTGATATCAAGGAGATGTCAAAAAAGCAGTATTCGATTCTAAACCATTGTGCGAAATTTATTAATTCCAATGGGACTTTGGTCTATGCTACTTGTTCCATTGAGCCAGAAGAAAATTGGAACGTAGTTGAACAGTTCCTTAAGTTAAATCCTCAATTTTTCATAGAAAAAATGCATTCAAAGATTCCTGAATCGTGGATTGATGAAAATGGTGCACTTCTGACTCTTCCATATGTACATGGCGTTGATGGAATGTTTGCTGCAAAGATTAAAAGGTCATAATGAAGAAATTTGTAGTATATGTAGCGATGTTTGTCGCATTGTCCATGATCGTTATTATGACCTTCGATAGTTTTTTAATGCCAGCATATGTTCGCATGAATTCCGGTAGATACATGGTAAATGTCATTGATAAAAAGATAGAATATGCTCAGAAAGTACTAAACTCTGAAGGGTATCGAAGTTTAGTGTCCGATACTCTTTTTTCTGCTGCATATGAGTCGGGGACCGTTATTGATCAATATCCGGCACCCAATACCAGAGTGAAAGAAGGAAGAACAGTACGTCTAAAAATTTCTCAGCCTGAAAAAATGGTTCCCATACCCGATCTGATCGGTCGTTCTCTGCGAAGTGCAGAACTTGCACTAAACCAGGTAGGACTTGAGATAGATACAGTATATGAAGAATATAATTCAGATGTTCCATCCGGGAATGTTACTTGGCAATACCCTAAAGGTGGTGATATGCTCAATAAAGGCATGGGGCTACATCTTACAATTAGTCTAGGGGTTCCACCGAACTTTTTTCAGGTTCCAAACTTGTTTGGTCTAAGTAAGAAAAAAGCAGTAGTAGACCTAGAAAAAGCAGGATTTAATCTTGGCAAGATCTTTTATAGACAAAATGAAGACCTGATACCCTATACAGTGCTGGATCAATCAATACCGGCAGAGACGGTTCTAGAAAAACCCACTAACATAGATCTAACCGTAAGCGTATTGGACATGCAGGACATATTCAATCAAATGATAAATAAGTGAACAAGATTCCAAAAAATGAGATCTTTCGTAAAGTTATTCACATTCTATCATCCGTAATCCCCCTGAGTTATCTATGGTTAGTAAAGGACAAAGATACAATGTTATTGATTTTAGTGGCATTGAGCATTACAGCCTTGGTCATTGAGTTTTTGCGAAGTAAGACAAGTATCTTTTCAAGGTATTTTAATATTTTATTTGATTTTATGCTCCGTGAAAAAGAGTCTAATGGAAAATGGACCGGTGCAACATGGCTATTACTTGGTTGGACCATTACTGTTTTGATGTTTGATATGCCAATAGCAGTCTCTGCACTACTTTTCCTTTCTATTGGAGATTCATTCGCGGCATTGGCCGGAAAACTTTATCCTAGAGGTAGGATTGGTGATAAAACCTTTTCAGGATCAATTGTTGGTCTAGTTTTTTCTCTTATTGTGGTTACAACCATAAACCAAACACTATTACCAGTTGTATTATTATTTGGAGCAATTGCCGCAATGGGAATCGAACTTATTCCATCAAAGATCAATGATAATTTGACTATACCTATTTTTTCTGGATTGGTCATGATGATAATTAACGGGGTCGCATGACCTTTTTAACCCCTTCTGTATTATGGCTTTTAGTTGCAATTAGTATACCAATTACAATTCACCTACTAAGCCTATTGAGGTTGAATAAGGTTGAATTCAGTACGGTCCAATTCATAAAGAAATTAAAGACCAGTTCAATACGTAAAGTTCAAATGCAAAAGTTGATATTGCTATTACTTAGAATTTTGATCATAACCTGTTTAGTCTTGATGATGGCCCAACCAGTAACTCAGGGTTTCATGCCTGGATGGCTTTCTGCAGAACAAGATTCTAGAGTGATCTTGGTGATTGATAATTCTGCAAGCATGTCTGTCCTTAATGAAGATCGTTCTTTCCTAGAGCATTCAAAAAATATTGCAATGACATTGGTACCTCAATTTGATGAAAAGACCAATATGGTGATCGCACAGACATGCCCACCTAAAGTTGTTTTTTCTGGGATGCCAAATGACCCAAAACTCCGTAATTCAGTTAGGTCCATATTAGAGACGGCCTCCCATGATGAAATTTGGCAGAACATGAATCGACTATTATTGGATGAAAAAAATAATGAACCAATAAAGGAGTGTATTGTCTTTAGTGATATGATGCATGCACCTGATTCAACATTTATTAAGAATATTAATAACATAAATGAATGGAAATTTTATTTTATTCAGCCCAGTCCTGTTATTGATAACGTTGGTGTTTTGAATGCCTCTCCTGCCAATCGAATAAAGACGTTGGGCCAATTGATCAAGTTAGATACAAGGATCAAAAACTCAGGTACATTGAAAAAGCCAAATGTACCTTTGGAATTGGTCTTCAATGAACAGAGAGTAGGCCAAGTTGTATCAGAATTTGAATCCCAAAAGGAAAAAGAGTTCTTGTTTCAGGCATATCCACCACAAGAGGGTATTCTTGAGGGTAGAATCATTCTTCCTAGGGATGACTATCAACTTGATAACCAATGGTATCTTTCAATGCCTATCATGGATGAGATCAAGTGTAGTATCATTTCATCGGATGCAGAGGATATCTCAATTTTAGAGATGATCTTAAATTCCATCGACCCTGAGAATAAATTTCTTACTGTCGAAAAAAGGGTGCAACCAAACCTTAATCGTCTTTTCTTGGAGGATGTAGATGTGGTTGTGATCCATGACCCTGAAAGTATTTCTGAGCAGAGTATCAAAGACCTAGATCATTTTCTTAGAGAGGGTGGAGGTGTGATTTGGTTTCAAGGTGATAAGGATAGATCTCAATTCCACCCAGAACTTTTTTCAAGAATTGGATTTCCTGAGATTGATACTTTAGTAAACTCAGGTCAAGGTTTTTTCAAGACCAATCTACCATCTGAGAACTCAGATATCCTTCAAGATATCCAAGTTAGAGATTTGCCAAATGAATTGCCAGAGATCTTCAAATATGTAAAGACCAGATTGAGTTCGAATCACACGTTACACTGGGAATTGAATAATGATGATCCACTTCTATTGGAATTCTCAAAAGGGAGTGGCACTGTTTTTTATTTTTCAACTCTAGTGAACCTGCAATGGAATGATCTGCCCATTCGCGGTATGATCGTGCCTTTATTGTATCGATTGATCATACTAACGGGGACAGATGAGGTGAATACATCACCTGTATTGATCGATGAGCCAAAATGGATATCAATTGATGAGAGCAAACTCAGAAATAAGTGGGAGGTCATATCACCATCAGGACTGAAAAACATGATCGTTCCAGAATATGACAAAGAGGGCATATTGATCAATAACACAGGTGAACTTGGCATTTACCAAGTATACTCCAATGGAGAAAAGATCAATTCATTTCCTACACGTTTACATTATAAAGAATATATCAAAGAACGTATCCAGCAAAAGAATATTGAATCCATTATAAGCAATGATAATACACGTTGGTTTATGATGGGAGATGATCTTGCCAAGACCTTTACTGAGACAAGGCAAGGTAAGGCATTGTGGAAGACATTTTTAATTGCTGCCATAATATTATTACTAGCCGAAACGATCATTGGTAGACCTGACCATGCCAACATGAAGAATGACCCTCAATGATTGAAAAAAAAGAGATCATTAATGAAAAGGCCATGCTCATTGGTGTTATCAAACCGGGCAATACGGAGGCCATGATCAAAGAACATCTTGATGAGTTAGAACTTCTAGCAGAGACTGCTGGTGCAGAAGTGGTGGGGCGGGTTACCCAAAGGGTTTCAAAGATCAATCCAGCGACATTCATTGGTAAGGGCAAGGCCAACCAGATCATTGAGCAGTCAAAGGAATTGGAAGTTAGACTCATCATATTTGATGATGAGTTAAGTCCTGCGCAGATAAAGAACTACCATAAGATCTCAGAGAAGGTAAAAGTTTTAGATCGTAGTGGGTTGATCCTCGATATTTTCCAAAAACATGCCCGTACAAAAGAAGCATCCACCCAGGTTGATCTCGCCTATTTGGAATATTTATTACCTCGTTTGACCCGTCAATGGACTCACCTAGAAAGGCAGATGGGGGGTATTGGCACGCGAGCAGGAATGGGTGAGACACAGATAGAGGTGGACAGAAGGCTCATTAGAACACGGATCACACGTCTGAAGAAAGATCTGAAAAAAATCGAAAAGGAGCGTGAGACCCAAAGTCTTCGTCGTCAGTCCGAGTTTAGAGTTTCTCTTGTTGGTTATACAAACGCTGGAAAATCAACCCTTTTCAAAGCACTCACGGGTTCAAATGTATATATACAAGATCAGTTATTTGCTACTCTAGACACCACCATCCGAAAATTGAACCTTGATACGTCACACACCATACTTCTGAGTGATACAGTAGGATTCATAAGAAAATTACCACATAATTTGGTGGCATCATTTAAAAGTACACTAAAGGAGGTTCTTGAAGCAGACCTAATCGTAATGGTCTTGGATATGTCATCCCCACAAATAAAAGACCACATGGGTACGATCACGGATGTTCTAAAGGAGATGAGCGCAGATTCAATTCCTGTTATCCATGTCCTCAATAAGGTTGATCTCATCTCTGATGGGAACATGATCGAAAAATTAAAACGTTCCTTTCCAGGATCTGTGACCATATCCGCAGACCAACATTTAAGATTATCAGACCTAACAAACAAGATCATAGGTATAATGGAGTCCAATTATCAAACCATAGACCTGGAATTCTCATATGATGATGGAAAGACCATTGCTAACGTTCAGGAAGGGGTTGAGGTATTAGAAAGGGCTTATGAAGAAGAGGGTGTAAAACTAAAGATAAGAGGTAGTAGGTCTAGGATAAGCCAAATAATGGGATTGATCGATTGAAAGAACGGGTAGATTGTTTTTTGGGATCATTCTTTGTTTAATGAATGACGGGAGCCTCTCAAATACAGCAAACTTCCTTGATCCGATTAACGAAAAGGCCTGTTTTTTGAACCTGAAGTACAGCACCCAATAGTTGAGCATAGATCCAAAAAATTCATAACCTACCCGTGACTCTTTCAAAAATACTCATGGAAATTATCCACTAATAAGAGTCAAAGAAACTATTTAGTGGGAATATCCAACTGATTCTCAGAATTAGCAATGATCACAGCGACCGTTGCATCTCCAGTAACATTGATCGTGGTCCTAAGCATGTCAAGAATCCTATCTACACCAAGGATCAGTGCAATCCCTGCACTTGGGACGCCGACTGCCTCCAAGATTATCACAAGCATTACTATGCCAGCACCTGGAACTGCAGCAGTACCTATTGAGGCCAGTACAGTGGTCAGAACAATTGTTAATTGAGCACCAATATCCAGAGACATGTTAAGTGTTTGAGCAATGAATACGGCAGCTACTGCTTGGTATAGTGCCGTCCCATCCATGTTAATTGTTGCTCCTAGTGGCAATACAAAGGACGATACCTCCTCACTTACCCCGAGTTCCTCTTCACATCTTTCCATGGTAACTGGCAGTGTTGCCCCACTTGAACTGGTAGAAAAAGCCAGAAGTTGTGCCGGTGCAATGCCTCTATAAAAGGTTTCCAATGGCATTTTTGTCATCAATCTCATCAGTCCTGTGTATGTGATCAATGCATGGGCGACCAGTCCAATTATCACTGCGACCATGTAATAGCCAAGTGCACCTAATAATTCCATGATCTCTGAAGGATTGTTTCCGGCCACTTTGTTGATCGTTTGTGCGATCAAGGCAAAGACTCCATAAGGAGCAATGAGCATTATGATGTCAACTAACTTTATCACAACATCATTCAGGCTCTCAAAGAAATCTCGCAGCGGTTTTCCTTTATCTCTGGGTATCTGTATCAATCCAATTCCAATGAAGATCGCCATGAAGACTACTTGTAGCATGTTCCGATTACTGGAGGCTGAGAAGAAGAAGTTACTAGGTATGATGTCAACGATGGGTTGTAATGGTCCACGACCCTTGACCTCTTGAACGGTCCCTGCCTTTTTTGATGCATCTTTCTCATAGGTCATCTGTAGTTTTTCTTTCATTGCATCAGGGATCTTGTCTCCTGGTCTTAGCATGTTTACTGAGGCAAGCCCTAGGGTCACTGCGATGGCTGTCGTTCCAATATAGATTGCGATGGTCTTTCCACCGATCCGACTAAGTTTTTTTACATCAGATAGAGAAGCAACACCCGTGATCAGGGATGAAAGCACCAGTGGCATGGCAATAAGTTTTAATAGATTGATGAATATGGTGCCAAAAGGGGCTATCCAGTCAGAGGTGAAATCACCCCACCCTGCATTGGTGGCAATGATCCCATAGGCAAGCCCTAATAAAAGTCCAATAATGATCTGCCAATGGAGTGCAAGTTTTCTCATGACCGTTCTTTTCCTTTCTTGATGTTCTCATATGTTTTGTAGTACGATTCGCCAGCATCTCTCACATTATCAACCACCTTGTTTCCTGTACCCTTATTTTTTGATCGAAGTAGCCCCTGAACGATGGTATCAAATAGATCTTGAATGTGGGCAAGAGTAGACCCCAGTTGTTTTGAGAATGATTTATTCACCAATATAATTTAAAACAGTTTTTATGTTTGTCGTGGGTCGTTTGCATGTAAAATTCTCACAAACATAAAAAGTTGGTTTTTCGTCCATGAGCGAATGTGCCTCTGTCCACGGAGCGATCTTCTCTAGTTTTGATGGGTTTGCCATGTCCTTGAAAAGTACTACCATGTTTGGAGAGTAGACCTCGCGGATCTTTCTTATGGATTCCTCTGTATTGGAGTCGAGCCCATTCGCGGCTATGACAAGTTCTTTTGGATCTTTTAGGTCAAACATGAATGCTGTCAACATGTGAGCAAAACCACTGGGTGATTCTTTGGCCTGTTTGGTAAATGCTCTCAGTGTCTTATCACCAATTTCGGTCCATTTAGTATTTCCCGTCATTTTTCCCAAGCGAAATAAGTTCATCGCAGCGACTGAGTTTCCTGAGGGTATCGCGCTATCGTAACTGTCCTTTGCTCTCACCATCAATTTCTCAGCATCTTTACTCCCTATGTAGAATCCACCATTCTCATCTGAAAAATCCTCTACCATGATCTCCATCAGATCGACGGCCCAAGATAGATACTCCACCTTGAATGTTGTCTCATACAGATTCAATAGGCCCCAGACCATGAATGAATAGTCATCAAGATGAGGGGGAAGTCCTGCCTCTCCAAGACGATAACGTTTCATCAATCTCCCATTCTTGTCTGTGAGGTTATCTTTGACAAATTTGGCTGCTTTTTCTGCTGCATTGACATATTCTTGTTCATCCAATACCTGCCCAGCAAGTGCAAAGGATGCGATCATTAACCCATTCCAATCCGTAAGCACTTTATCATCTTTCAATGGGTGGATCCTCTTTTCTCTTTCGCTAAAGAGTTTTTCTCTTGAACTTTCAATGATCTCATCTAATTCCTCTGCCTTTAGGCCGAGATCCTTTAGCAGTTCTGTCTGAGTGCTAGAAGAAAGAAAGGGTATGTTCTTTCCCGTGGTCTGTCCTGTCGCCTCATCATGAAAGTTGCCAACCTGAGTGAATCCATATACTCTAGACATTATGCTACCATGATCCTTACCTAGTATCTCCACTAGTTCCTCATCTGTCCAGACATAGAACGTGCCTTCTTCGCCCTCACTGTCTGCGTCTTCTGCTGAAAAGAATCCGCCTTCCTCATGGGTCATGTCTCTCAGGACATAGGTATGGATCTCTCGGGCAACACTTGCATAATTGGTTTTGCCTGTCATTTGAAAGGCCTCCATGTATGCCATGGATAGCATGGCCTGATCATAGAGCATTTTCTCAAAGTGTGGTAACAGCCAGCGCTTGTCTGTTGAATAGCGGTGGAAGCCAAGCCCGATCTGATCGAACATCCCACCCAGCCTCATGTAGTGCAGCGTTGTCTCAACCATCTTCAAGGCATTGGGGTCGTCATGGAGTTTACCATATCTAAGTAGGAAAATCAGATTATGAGGAGAGGGGAACTTGGGTGCTCTGCTAAAGCCGCCATAGTCAGGGTCAAACCTACTGGCATACTGGCCAAATGCATCCCGTATCATGGTCTCATCCCACTCATCACCTGGCGTGCTTGTATTGATACGGATGAGATAATCTTGGATCTTTCCGATCGATTCACGTATCTCACCTTGTTTTGTTGACCACGCATTGGCCAGACTGGGAATAAGTTGTAACATTCCAGGTCTCTGTCCTCGGCCATCCTTGGGGAAATAGGTTCCGGCAAAGAAGGGTTCCTTGTCAGGTGTCATCACGATCGTGAGTGGCCACCCACCCCTACCGGTCATGGCCTGGCAGACAGACATGTACATGTGGTCAACCTCAGGCATCTCTTCTCGGTCTACCTTTATGTTCACAAAATTTTGATTCATCAATTCTGCCACGGTCGAATCTTCAAAGGACTCGTGTTCCATCACATGACACCAGTGACAGGTGGAGTATCCAATGGAAAGGAAGATAGGTTTGTTGTCCTTTTTGGCCTTTTGGAATGCCTCGTCACCCCATGGATACCAGTCCACTGGATTTGATGCATGTTGCAAAAGATAAGGACTTTGTGATTTGGCTAGTCGATTCTGGTTGTTTTTATTCTTTCCCATTGTATCCCCGTTGCAGTTCCATGTGAATGTAAAAAATAAGA
>CAYZJY010000029.1:0-20709 GCA_964478995.1 uncultured bacterium | reverse complement strand
CATTCTTTACAAAGCGATATTGAATCACAAAATTGATCTAAATCTCTTTTCCCATTTTGTCCAGTTGATAATGTAATATCTTCTTCATCACTCTGACCTATTGTGTTTAAGAATAATTCATTGCCAAATAGCGTTTTCTGTTGTTCTAAAAAATTTTGAATATTTTTTTGTTCATTCATTTTTCAATAGAGGATCTTCTCCAATTCACATCACCATTTACAAATTTTTCTATCGCGACCGTAGTTACCTTCTCTTGTTCCTCATAGTTTTCAGGGCTAGGCTCATCAATTTCATCAAAAACATCTAACTCTTCTTCTTGATGTGTCAGTATTGCCTTACTTACAATCCTTTCTTGCAATTCTAGTTTTGCTTGCCCAGACATTGCAGAAACCGCTTCGTACATATTCTCTGCCTTATCCTCTATTTCTCTAAATGGTATGGTTTTAAGTCCCATTTTTAACTCCTTGTTTAAGTTTATTTATTGTTTTAATTAGTTCAATTTTTGCTAATTCCAAGTCTTCATTGACAATAACATAGTCAAATTTTTTCTGGAACTCCATCTCCTCTTCAAATCTCTTTAATCTAATTTCTATTCTTTTCTCTGAATCTGTTCCACGATTTTTCAGTCTTTTTCTAAGTTGGTCTATACTTGGCGGTATTATGAAAATAGAGCAAGTATTGTCAGGATACAACTTTTTGATTCTCATAGAGCCCTTTACATCCATTTCAAGCAAAAGTACATTATTTTTCTCAATAGCCTTTTCCAAACTAACTTTTGAAGTACCATAGTAAAATCCATGCACATTTTCCCACTCTATAAAATAACCTTTCATGATTAAATCTTCAAACTTATCTAAAGAAATAAAATGATAATCAACACCATCTTCCTCTATATCTCTTCTTTCCCTTGTAGTATAGGAGATAGACCATTGGATACTAGGATTAGCATCTTGCAAAGCCTTGCAAAGCGTTGTTTTTCCTGAACCTGATGGTGCTGAGATCGTTACAAAATTTATCATCAGAGTAAATTTTGTATCTGTTCACGCAATTTTTCAAGTTCACCTTTCATTTCCACTACTTTCATTGTAACCTCAGTTTGCGGACTTTTGGATCCTATCGTATTTATTTCTCTCCCAATCTCTTGCAATAAAAAGCTCATACGTTTTCCAACTGGTTCATCTCTATTTATATAATTTTTCAATTGTTCAAAATGACTCTTGCATCTAACTAATTCTTCTGTCACATCAGAACGTTCAGAATAATATGCGACTTCCTGAATAAGTCTAGATTCATCTAGTGTTTCATCATCCAACAATTCAGATATTTTATTCTCTAAATTCAATTGTTTATCAGTCTTATATTGCTCAGAAATCTTTTCAGCGTCGTTAAGCACAAGTTCCAAAAAATCAACTCTCTTTAAAATATCAGCATAAATTATTTCACCTTCTTTCGCTCTCATCTCATTTAGTTGCTCTATGGCACTATTTATTGCTTTAATGGCTGTTTTTTGATCTATGGAGTAATTTTCATCGGTTTTTAGAAGATCGTGGGTAGAAATTACCTCACTAAGGTTTAAACGCTGGCCATAGGAGACATATATATTCTTCAAAATGCTTTGAATGGATTCAAACCTGTCTTTATTAAAAGTTGCTTTTTGAGTGTCTTGATTATTATTTAATTCAATTCGAATGTGGATGTTCCCTCTTTGAATAAGGGCTTCCATTATTTTTCTTGTTTCTAGTTCAATCTCTGGTTCAAGTGAAAATCCTCTAAATTTTATTTCTAAAAATCTAGAATTAACGGACCGAATTTCTACATCGATTCTTTTTTTACCACGGCCGGCAAAACCCCGGCCAAATCCTGTCATACTTTTTATCATATTTTTTGTATAAAGCCGGCGAAATTAGTTACTTACATCATTCATATCAAATACTCAAGAATAATTATTAACTATTAATTTTTGAAATAATCCATTCAGTTGATAAACTTATAGATATGAGATGGTGATTACCTAATGAGGCATCGATAGATGTATTAATGAATGCATAATCTAGACCTATATTTTCCCACCTAAGACCAATTCCTCCAGTACCATCATTAACTGAATTTTTTCCAAAACGAATCATAATATTTTTTCTATATATTACCTCTAAACCATATGAACGATCTAGTGCTAGCGATTTATACTGGATATTAGAATTCATATTTGCATTAGATAATGATGCGTCCAGACTAAGCATTGTGTTAATTAAAATAGATGATTTTTCAAAATATGGTATTGGATGATGTAAACCAATAGAAGCAGATGGTTTAGTTCCCTCAACAGTACCACTATCCCAAATTAGTCCAGATGCAGGTAAATTTCTGATAACAAGTCCAAATGATGATTTATTAATTGTAGTACTATATCCAATATCCATCCCCATACCTAAAGCATAATGCCCATCTAAAGCATAACTAAGCAACTTATATCCTATGCCTATGGGAATTCCCATAAATTTTGAAATGAATGCACCGTGAAAACCAAATTGATGTTGATCAAAATAACGTAGTTTTTCCGTATCTAATCTCTCTCCTTCATCAAGAACACCATTACCTTCGCCTATATCATTTGTACCAAATTGGCCATCTGCTCCCCAATCCAAAAGCATTGATCTAGTATCTGGAATATTTGAAATACCTTGATATATAATATTCAGGTTAATAATTCTTGATTTTTTCTTTGATTGAATCCCAATCAAATCACTGTTTACCATACCAGAGAATCGAGATTGATGAGTTATTGAAATATTATTATTTTGATGTTTGATAAATGCAGGATTGGTCATTGATGATTGGATAGAACCAAAATTATAAGCTGTACCAGAATTACCTAATGCTGCTGAATGAGCGTCCACTACATAATCAAATAATTCCCAACCATATTTGACCCATAATCCCTCAGCAGATACACAACCAAGATTAAAGAATAATAAAATTAGTTTAGAGATCGTGTTCTTTTTTAAGTTCATCTAAATATTTTATTGCTTCTATGGGGGTCATTGAATTGGGATCAATATTATTTAATTCTTGCCGCAAAATCGAATCCTGTTCCTTAAAAATTGTCAATTGGTCTGACGCTTCTTTAGGCATATTAGTTCCATCATTCATTGTATCTATGTGATGATCTAATATTTCTGTTGCACGCTTGATCACTTTATTTGGCAATCCTGCCATTTTGGCCACATGAATACCATAACTTTTATCTCCAGGACCTTTTGCTATTGATCTTAAGAAAATAATAGTGTCACCGTATTCTTTAACCTCAACATGGTGATTTTCTAATCTATCCAATGTTTTCTCAAGTTCAGTTAATTCATGGTAATGTGTGGCAAAAATAGTGCGAGCATTCAACCCATCGGTATTATGTAAATATTCAGTAATAGCCCATGCCAATGATAGCCCATCATATGTACTAGTACCTCTTCCAACCTCATCCAAGAGAATTAAACTCTTATTTGTAGCATTATTTAGGATATTTGCAGCTTCATTCATCTCTACGAGGAATGTACTTTCACCACCCGCTAGATTATCACTTGCACCTACTCTGGTAAATAGCCTATCTACTATTCCCATAGTTGCACTTTTTGCTGGTACAAAACAACCCATATGTGACATAAGTACTATTAATCCTAATTGCCTTAAATATGTTGATTTACCTGCCATATTTGGACCAGTAAGTAAATGAATTTGGTTCTCTTCAGCATCCATCATAATATCATTAGGAATAAATTTTTCAGTTGCTGGAAGTAATTTTTCAACAACTGGGTGCCTTCCGCCTTTTATCATGAGTCTAGGTTTTTCCGTTAGGATTGGTTTGACATAATTATTATTTATTGATAAAGCCGCAAAGGAACTATAGAGGTCAAGTTCACTTATTGCTATAGCATTTATCTGAATCAAAGCATTCTGTGATAGGACAAAAGTACAGAGTTCTAGAAAGATTCGCGATTCTATATCAAATATTTGGTCTTCAGCATTTAATACTTTTTCCTCATATTCCTTTAGTTCTTCAGTTATATATCGCTCTGAGTTAACAAGGGTTTGTTTCCTTATGAATGCTTCTGGGACTTTCTCCTGATGGACCTTTGTAATTTCAATGTAATATCCAAAAACCTTATTAAACCCAACTTTTAACTTCGAAATATCTAATTCTTCTCTAAGTTTATTTTGAAATGAATCGATCCAATCTTTTCCATTTTTCAAAAGAATCTTTAAATCATCAAGTTCATGATCAACTCCATTTCTTATGACATTTCCTTGGGATAATTGTACTGGGGCATCCCCATTAATCGTTTTTTTGATTCTATTGACAACATCGATGGTCTCCACAAATGAATTAGAGATTTTTGATAGATTTTGGTTCTTTGTCTTTGATATGTTTTTTTGCCATTCTGGTATTTTCTCTAAAGTATCTGCAAGAGCAAAAATATCTCTTGGAGAGGATTTACCTTGGTTAACCTTTCCAAGTATTCTTTGTATGTCTGAAGTAGTAGAAAGTGATTCCCTAATTGATTTTAATATGCGTTTTTCTTTGGTAAATGCTTCTACGGTATTAAGCCTCAATTCGATTTGGTCCAAATTTGTTAATGGATTAATAATTGAATGTCTTAACAATCGTCCACCACCAGAGGTTTTGGTTATGTCCAGGCAATCAATCAAGGTTCCATGAACACCTTGTGAGGAAAGTGATTGGAAAACCTCTAGATTTTTTATGGTGAAGGCATCCAAACCCATCACGCCTTCACTAATAACCGGTGATAATTTTGGTATATGATCAACTGAGGAAGACAAATTGGATTTCATATGATTGACCAATGCTCCAGCAGCACAGATACCTACAGTCATGTTATCACATCCATAACCTTTTAGTGTCTTGACCTCAAAATGTTCGACTAGAGTTCTATGAGCAGTATCAAAATCAAACATCCAATTTTCTATGCGTGACATAAATGGTTGAAATTCCATATACCACCCTGACGTAGCATAAATTTCTTTTTCAGGAACAATAATCTCCTGTGGGCGGAATTTTAATAAAGAATTATTTAGTCTATCTGTATCACACTCACCAAGATGAAATTCTCCAGTTGAAGAATCCAAAAATGCAAAACCAGACTTGTTTTTTAAGGAGCATATTGCTCCAATATACCTATTTGATTTATCATTTAGGGTTTGGTCACCAGTTAATGTTCCAGGAGTCACAACCTCTACAACTTCTCGCTTCACAATTCCTTTTGCAAACTTTGGATCCTCAATCTGTTCGCAAATTGCTACCCGATGTCCTGCTTTTACCAATTTTGGCAAATAATTATCTAGAGCATGATATGGAAATCCAGCGAGTTCTACGTCAGATGCCTTTCCATTGGCTCTTTTTGTGAGCACAATTCCTAGGACCTTTGAGGTTATGACAGCATCATCTAAGAAGGTCTCATAAAAATCTCCCATTCTAAATAAGACCAATGCATCTTCATACTTTTCTTTCACCTCAAGAAATTGTTTCATGACAGGGGTATTGGACTCTATTTTTCTATTCATCCAAACCTTCTCCTGCATAACGTATGTTTTCCTCTCTATGCGTAAAATTATTTTTATCTAAGTATTCTAGTAGTGGTATAGCTGACTTACGAGTTAATCCAGTTATAACTTTAAAATCTCCTACCGCCATTGATTTATTGTTCAAAAAATATTTTTTTAAAATAGAAATAATCAAATTTAACTGAGTTTGGTGTAAATATAGATCATGACCAAGGGCATTAACTTTCCCCTGTCCATTTAATATATGTAATAAGTCTTTCACTCTTTTTGAGTTGAATCCAGTGATGTCTATTATTTTTATGAATAATGTCGGTTCCAGGCTATTATTTTGGAGTATCTTCTCAATAATACTTATATCATCGATGTCTCTCTTGGAGAACTGGACCTCATACTCAGTTAAGGCAAACCCTCCATCACAATCTTCAATTATTCCATCTTGAATCATTTGGTTGATGATTACCTCTAACCAAGCCTCTGAAAATTGTAAAGAACTTCTTATTGACTCGGCTGTCACAACTCTCCTATAAGGATTATTTTCATAACATTTAGCAAAATATTTTCTAATCTCTTCCATTGATCTTTCTTCGCCATAATTTGAATATAAAATTCCATTATCAGAAATTTTTAAGTCATTTTCATTTTCTGAGAGTTGAATTTTATATGATGAATTAAAAAATTTATTTTTCCAAAATTTTAGCGTTCTAGGTCTTCTCCAATTGAATTCTACCAAATATCTAAACCGCTTATTTGATTTGAGTGGCATATCTAATATCATAGCACTCAGTTTTGACCATGATGTATTAGGTTTGGGGTCAAGAACAATTCCTCCAGCTATAGTCTCCATAGGTGAATAGGAACGGACAACAAAACGATCGTCCAATGCTACTGATACTGGTGATTCCAAATTAAGCACCATATTCATCTTTTTATCATTTACCAAATTCTGTTGACCATAGATCGTAACTCTCCCTAGAACCTCAGAGGTACCAAAATGGAATCGAAGACGCTGGTTATTTTTTATTTTCCAATTTGTAGATTTAATCATTGAGATATTAGCAATAAGTTGTTTTGAACGTTTAATAACGCCAACTGTACTAATGACTGATCCGCGACGTAATTCATTGGTCTTAATATTTGATAAATTTATGGCAGCACGATCACCGCTATATACTTTTTCAGTGCTACCACCATGGGACTGCAATCCTCTTATTCTAGTTTTTAAGTTCCCAGGCAGGATTTCAATCTCATCTCCTTGATTAGCAATACCATTAATAACTGTCCCTGTTGCAACTGTCCCAAAACCAGTTTTGCTAAAAACACGGTCTACATTCATTCGAAAACACTCTGATCTATCATAAGGTTTTACTTCATCAATAATATTTTCTATATCAGATTTTAATTGTTGTATACCATCACCATTTAAATTATTGATACGATTTATATACAATGACTGAAACCCACGACTGGTTAGACACTCTTGGATATCTATTTCCACAAGGTCAATCCATTCCAGATCTTTCACAACATCAATTTTGGTAATCGCTACCCATCCTTTATTAACTCCAAGAAGAGTTAATATGTCCAAATGCTCTATTGTTTGGGGCATCACACCATCATCAGCAGCAACAACAATCAAGCCATAATGGATATTTGCAGCACCAGCGGTCATATTACGAATGAATTTTTCATGGCCAGGCACATCAATGATCGTTATTGAATCATTAAGATATGCAAAGCCTAAATCAATGGTCATGCCCCTGTCCTTTTCCTCCGCCAATTGATCTGTATTGAAACCTGTAAGCGCTCTAACTAAAGATGTCTTACCATGGTCTATATGCCCCGCAGTACCTAATACTACCTGCGGCATATTAAACTTCTTTTATTGCTTGTGCTAATTTAGTCACCTGACTGGGTAATACGGCCTTGAGATCAATATAGAATTTATTTGAAGATACATAGCCTACCACTGGAATAGAGCCAGAACGAAATCTTTTTGAAAGATCATTGACCTTAACCGATCTAGGATTAAATGATATAGCCATACTCTTTATCATATTGTCAGGTAATGATCCACTCCCTGCTTCAACTTTTGAATTCTCAAGTTTGATAGCAAATTCTTTGATCTTCTTATTTGTTTGATAATTTATAATCTTGTTTCCACGATTTCTTAGTGTCTTTCGAGATGTGGTAAGCATTTTCAATGATAAATTGTCTTTTGTAAATGCATTAGAACGATAAGACCTAAGAGTCTCTTCTAAGAGACCTATGGTAATTTTATCACAACGTAGCACCCTATATAATGGATTTTTTTGTAGAGCATTAACCCATTTTTTATTGCCTATGATCAAACCAGATTGAGGTCCACCAATCAATTTATCCCCTGAAAAAGTAAGAATGTCGGGCTTGGCTTTCATAATTGACTTTACTGGAATCTCATCAGCCAATCCTAGAGACCTCATATCCAATAAGGCCCCACTACCCCAATCCACCATAACAGGTAGTTTATGTTTCTTACCAAGTGATACTAGTTCTTGGAGAGGAACTGAATGCGTAAATCCTTTGACAACATAATTGCTAGTATGTACCCATAAGAGAAGACGTGTATTCTTGGATATCGCCTTATCATAGTCTCTTAAATGTGTCCTATTTGTTGTACCTACTTCTTTTAAAATCGCTCCACTTTTTTCTACAATATCTGGAATTCTAAAAGAGCCACCTATTTCAACTAATTGACCTCGAGAGACAATGACTTCACCACCTCTAGCTATTTCATTAATTGCCAACATTACTGCTGCTGCATTGTTATTAACACATAATGATGACTCACTTCCACAAATTGAACTCAAATGTCTTTGTAAATGCAACTGTCTATCACCACGCTTACCAGAATCAAGATCAAATTCCAAATTAACATAACCTTCCATTCGGCCTGCTATAGCCTTTAATGTACGTGATTTAAATGGCGCTCTTCCAAATCCTGTATGTAATACTATTCCTGTTCCATTGATTAGGTTAATTAGACTATGGGATGATTTAATTTTGACCATATTCACAATATGAGTGAATAATTCATCTGAAGTCATTGAAAGCTTTTTGTTATTAATCTCTACTCTAAATTTAATTAATTGCTCATTAATTAAATTCTTTAAATAATCTTGATGAAGCAATATGGATCCATTTAAATAAAGTAATACTTTATTTACAGATGGCAAATCTTTGAGTTTTGTCTTGTTCATATTTGAATTAAAGTTCTTACCTCTAAATTATTTGTTCAAGGATTTTGATTAAGGCCTTTGTAATTAACTTATTTCAATCCAGCAATTAACCAAGGTGATAGACTAATAAAAATAAATTGAAAAATCATTTCAATTTTAAACATTGTAGTTATCGCTCCACATATCTCTAGCGTTAAACCACTGATTCCAAAACTTAAAAAAAATGACACCCCATAACCCTATTTATTTGAAACACAATAAAAAGGCCCTTGCCGTGAATTTATTCTCAGCAAGGGCCATCCTAATCCTTTTTAATCTAAATTATCGTTTTTCTTCGATTCGCGCTGCTTTTGATCCTGTTACATTCCTAAGGTAATTTAATTTTGCTCTACGGACTTTTCCACGACGCTTGACATCAATTGACGCTATCATAGGAGAGTGTAAAGGAAAGATCCTTTCTACACCGACACCATTAGTTACTTTTCTTACGGTGAATGAGGCATCTAAACCTTGTCCACCTCTTCTGGCAACAACAACACCTTCATATTTCTGTATGCGTTCTTTATTTCCTTCTCGAACACGAACATCCACAGAAACAGTGTCACCTGAATCAAATTCAGGAATGTCATTTTTTAAAAAGTCTTTAGTTACTGTATGAAGTTTATTCATTACTATTCTCCGATTCTCTAATTTTCGTATATTTTTTCCAAAGGTCAAATCTTTTTTCTTTAGTACGTTTTTCTCTTTGATCTTGCCGCCAAGATGAAATTTTTTCGTGGTGCCCACTAATCAATACATCTGGAACAGGTTTACCATCTACAATTCTAGGTTGGGTATAATGTGGGTGGTCCAACAAACCCAATGTAAAGGTATCAGACAAAGCAGAATCAATATTATTAAGTGTACCTGGAACAAGTCTCAAAGCACTATCTAACATTATCATTGCTGGTATCTCACCACTTGTCATAATGAAATCTCCAATGGAATATTCATCTGTAACATATTTCTCTATCACTCTCTCATCTATGCCTTTATAGTGACCACAAATAATTATTATCTTTTCCCACTTACTTAATCCCTCAGCTGATCTCTGATCCCATAAGTCTCCTTGAGGAGATGGATAAAGCACCTTTACTTCTTCCGACCGCCCAACAAGATCCATTGCATTGTCAATGGCATTTATCAATGGTTCTGCCATCATCACCATTCCGCTGCCTCCACCAAATGGAGCATCATCAATCTGCCGATAATTACCAACACCAAATTCTCTTAGATTGACCACATGAATTTGAGCAACCTGATTATCAATAGATTTTCTTAGCATACTATTTTCAATCAGGATATTAATTACGTCTGGGACGGGAGTAATAACCGCAACTTTTTTCAATCCAATAGACCATCCATAGGCGTAATAATTATTCTTTGAAATTTATGGTCTATTTTTTTTATTAACTCAGGAATAATTGGAATCAAATACTCCTTATCCTTATTCTGTATCACATATGCATCATTACTCGGTAACCACATAACATCCTTGAGAGTTCCAACCATAAAACCATTATCAGTGACAACACTATAACCTAGAAGACTTTTGCTGATAAGATTTATTTCATCATCAGCGTCTGCTTGAGAAAAAAGTGTTTGCCCAATGATTTTTTTTGCATCATTTATGCTATTGACTCCTTGGAACCTAAACCGACGCTTTTTACCAAGACCTTTCACAAACTCTAGACGAACAATCTCAGAATGTTCTGATGACATACCTAGCATAAGCCTATTTTGATCAATATAGTCATCAAAATATCTAGATAGCGGACGTAGTTTAACATCACCATCAAATCCAGAGGTCTTAGTTATGGTTGCTATTGGATGAATGCAGATCTTCATTTAATCAATAACATCCAGTCTTGCACGCTTGCCACCCTCTTTTGCATTAATTGCAAATACAAGGGTACGAATTGCAGAAATATTTCTACCGCTTTTACCTATGACCTTGCCATAATCACCCTCACCAACGGTCAATTCATAAATAATGCGCTGTTCTGTTTCTACTATATCGACTTTAACCTCATCTGGCTTATCTACCAGGAGTTTTATTGCCTGTTCAATGAACTCTAACATAGCGTCCTCCATTTTCCTAACTAACTAATAAAATGTTTTCTTATTCCTCTTCTGTTGAGGAGTCTTCTTCTAGATCATCACCAGATTCTTCAGAGTTTTCCTCGGATGAATCATCCGTTTGAGCCTCATCTTCATTTTTTTCTTCATTGTCAGATTCATCTAAACTAGCATCACCTAATTGCTCTTCATTAGGTTCATCTGATGGTGTAGCAACATCAACTGAGGTATCATCAATAGCATCATCTGGAATCCCCTTATCCTCAGTAGCAGTCTCCAATGCCTTTTTTGCCTTTTCTTTTTCTTTTCGGTCATCTCTTTCAGCGCGGGTTTTTAAAACATCTTCCCGATTTAATTCCCATTTCTTCATTTCCTTATCCAATTCAGAGCCCTCTACTCCTTGCTGCATAAGGTGCCAGCGATGACTAAGCCCAGCACGACGTAATAATTTTTTAGCCGCATCAGTGGTTTGTGCGCCTTCTCCTAACCAATGCAAGATTCTATCATCTTTTAATTCAAATGAATGGTCAGAATCAATTGGATTATACCATCCTAATTCTTCAATTGCTGCGCCATCTCTACGGTTACGTGAATCCATTGCAACCATTCTATAAAATGGTCTATTTCTCCGTCCAATTCGTTTCAGTCTTATTTTTGTCGCCAATTTAATGCTCCCTTAATTAAAATTTTCCAAAATCAGCCATACCCGGCAGTTTGAACTTGTTATAGTTTTTCATTTTTTTCATCATTTTTTTCAATTGATAAAATTGTTTTAGCAGTGCATTAACCTCTTGTACTGATCTTCCACTGCCTTTTGATATGCGTAATCTACGGCTTCCATTTATATTTTCAGGCTTTTTCCTTTCATTTATTGTCATGGAATTTATTATTGCTTCAGTCCAATTTAGTTGGCGATCATCCATGGTTAATTGCTTCATAATTTTCGAATCCATCCCTGGCATCAGACCAAGGATTTGATTAATGGGTCCCATTTTCTTTAATTGCCTTAGTTGAGCATTAAAATCATTCAAATCAAAATTACCACCAGATAGTCTATTTTTCATCTTTTCAATATTATCATCATCAAAGGCTTTTTGTGCTTTTTCAACTAGTGATACAATATCGCCAAAACCAAGAATCCGATCTGCTATTCTTTTTGGGTCAAATAGTTCAATGCCTCCAAGAGACTCTGAATTCCCAATGAATTTAATTGGGACACCAGTCACTTCCATAATTGATACTGCAGCACCACCTCGTGTATCTCCATCCATTTTTGTTAATACCACTCCACTTAAAGGTAACATTTTATCAAAGGCAGTGGCTGATCTAACTGCATCTTGGCCTGTCATCCCATCAACCACAAACAATATTTCATCTGGATCATGTTCCTTTGCAATACTCTTCACCTCTTTCATCATTTGGTTGTCAATGTGAAGCCTGCCTGCAGTATCAATTATTATTACATCATTATTCATTAAATAAGATTTTTCAATAGCATTTCTACAAATCACCAATGGGTCTTTTTCATCTTCGCTATACACAGCAACATCTATTTTTTTTCCAAGTTTCATAAGTTGGCTAACTGCTGCTGGTCTATGGATATCCGCTGCTACCAACAAAACTGACCTACCCTCATTTTTCAACATTAGAGCAAGTTTCCCAGCAGTAGTTGTCTTGCCTGCACCTTGCAGCCCGGCCAATAGCACTATCGAAGAAGGTTGACCATTCAATACCAATTCATTTTTTTCTGAACCTAATAAATCAGCAAGTTCATCTCTTATGACCTTAATAAACTGCTCTCCTGGCTTTATTGAATTCAATACTTTAGTACCAAGTACCTTTTTCTCAATTCTTGAAATGAAGGTTTTTACAACTTTAAAATTCACGTCAGCATCAATAAGCGTTCTGCGAATTTGGCGAACAGTCTCATGAATATTTGAATCCGTTATCTTCCCGACACCCCTGATATTTTTAAATATCGTTTGAAATTTTTCTTTGACCTGACCAAACATTTGTTACCTATTTAATAATATTTTTAAAATTAAGTCTTATCCATTGAACATGTAACTTAGAAAACTAATCCCCTCGCTTAGAAGGTCTTATAATTCATAATTTAAACTCAAACCAATCTGCCTAGGATCAGCATAACTCTCAAAAAGTTCATTTGGATAATCTGGGGGAATAAGTCCAAAATAAAAACCTCGGGTCGCATACCTATGATCAAATACGTTTCTAACCCATATTGTCATTACTAGCGCTTCACTTATTGGATTTGATAATGAAAAATTTGTTAGAAAATAAGAGTTCGATCTTTCATTGTGGCTATCTGAATAGAAATATGCACTTTTATAATTCGCATTAATAGAGCCATAGATACCTCTATCATTTTCAAAAGCCAAGTTCAGAGAGCCACTGAATTTAGGTGCCATTGCTGCCTCCCTGCTTCCTCCAGATATTGCGAGTCCTTCTGCTATGAAATAGTTAAAATTCCCAACCCAGGTATCCAAATATGCGCACGAAATATCCAAAACTATATTTGGTGACAACTTTAACCTATTTTCTAACTCGATTCCTTTGATGGAGCCAGAACCAGCATTGCTGGTATAATAGATAAAACTATTCGGGTCTCCCTCAACTTGTTGGCTTGAAATTGAAACTTGTTGTTCTCGCCTCAAGCCATGAAAGAAGGTCATATTTGTCCGAACATTATTAGTATTATATTTCAGTCCTATTTCTGTATTAAGTAATGCTTCTGGACCATAAGACCGACTTAGATCGTTCAAATAGGGTTGCTGGTTTACCCCACCTGATTTATAACCTTTCGCAATGCTGCTGATAAAAGAAATAGTATTGCTTTTTTTATATACTAAAGATGACCTATAACCCATCATGATATCATCGGTCTCATAATTAACTCTAGGTAATTCTACTTGCTCCCAATAATCATTTAATCCCATTGCAGTGCCTTGATAACCAATAATATTCTTCTCAATTCGAAAATTGGTAGAAAATTTCATCTTAGAAGAAAAATCATAACCAACTTGAAAGTAACTTGATACAACATTAAAGTCATACTGGCCATAAGCATCAGTGGCTAGGCCACCAAAAAGATATCCATTTGCCTGATCTTTTTCTTCCATATCCTTATAAAAAATTCCAAGAATTACTTTATTCACGGCAATTCTAACTTCTTGAGAAAAGTTCTTTCTATATCTTATATTATTATCATAGAAGTTATAGGACCATCCCTCTATCTCAGAATCAAACCCATGGTTTTCATACCAATAACCATCATTAGCCCAATCACCATCATAGGCATGTACAAGATCTGTCTTGCTTAATGAGGTTATACTTGTCATCATTATTGCATCACTCAGAGCCATATTCAAACGTAATGAGCCACCTATTGTTTCTTGACTATCTTCACCATCATCATTTGAATATGTCTGATAGTCTACATTGTTATCTGGTGCCCAAACATCATATCCATTTGCCATGTTAGCATAAACAAGAGTACTCAGAAGATTGGTCTTATCCGAAAATTCATATTTCAATTTCATTCTAAAGAGTTTCTCTTCTCTTTTATTCGAGTCATTAATATTTTTTAAAACATTATGACGAAATCCATCAGTGTAGTAGTAGTTACCAGAAAAACGTATACCAAGGCCATTTCCTAACTTGAGATTAAAGGCATTACTGATTGAACTATGGTTGTCTGTACCTATGCTAAATGAATACTGTTTCTCGGAATTATCCTTTGGATCCTGCGACCTAAGGCTAATAAGCCCTGCTATTGCATTTGAACCAAATACCGATGACTGAGGTCCTTTAAATATTTCTATTTGTTTTAAATCAAATAAATGAGCGACCATGCCTAAACCACTTAGATCGATATCATCTAACATAAATCCTACAGAGAAATTTGGCGCACCTTCTCCAAAATAATGGCTTCTTTCACCAATGCCTCGAATTTGAAAATACCTAGGTCGGCTTGTACCCCCAGACCAAGTCAAATTAGGAATTCGGTCTATTAATGTTTGAAAATGATCTGCTGAAGACTTTCTTATTTCATCAGAGGTGATGACTGATATGCTTTGGTTCCAGTCCTGAAGCGATTCATCATTCAAACCGCTATAGACTACAACTTTTTCAAAATTAATAGGTTTAGTTTCAAGTAACACATCCATAAACTTTTCAGCCTTCAATGTTATTTTTTCATATCCCATATGAGAAAATTCAATTGATGCTCCTATTGGAACATCAATACTGAATTGACCATACCTGTTTGTCGATGTTCCATTACCATCTGCAATGATATTTACTCCTAGAATAGGCTGACCATCATATTTACTTTTAATTGTTCCTGATATCTGGGCAAAGAGTACTTTTACAACAAAAAATAAAATAGGAATAATAGATTTATATGACATTGTGTCTCCCTACGCTGGCATTATCCAGATCAGGTCAATGGGTTTGTTCTCAGCCGCTTGATCTGGTACAAAACGGCACCCCTGACTTCACTTATATTAAAAAATTATATTAATTAATTGAAGGCTTCTTTAGATTATTTTAGCATAGAATCAATTATTACATTTTTTTAATAGATCTTGGAGTTACAATGTCAAATAATTCAACAGTTATACCAGAACTGAATCTAAGAGTGATCTTAATTGGCATTGTTCTATCTGTTGTCATGGGGTCAGCCAATGTTTATTTAGGATTAAAGGCAGGCATGACAGTTTCAGCTTCCATTCCTGCTGCTGTTATTGGGATGGTAATCCTTAGGCAAATCCGCGCACTTAATCGAAAATCAGATGCTGGGTCTATTCTTGAGGCTAACCAAATCCAAACCGCTGCATCTGCAGGGGAATCTCTTGCTGCTGGAATTATTTTTACGATGCCTGCACTAATACTAATTGGTGTTTGGCAAAAATTTGACATGATTCTCACTACTGTTATCGCCTTTACAGGAGGTCTGCTTGGAATATTATTCATGATACCAATGAGAAAGGTCTTTATTGTAAAAAATGAGGATAATTTACAGTATCCAGAGGGTTTGGCATGCGCATCAGTACTTGAAGCTGGTCAAGATATTGGAGAATCAAGCAATGCTACCTTGGTCATAAAAGGAACATTAATAGGGGGAGCATTCAAAGTTTTAATTTCATTTTTTGGTGCATTAAAAGGTGTCCTAGAAGGAGCAATATTGGTTGGCAATAGAATCTTTTTCTTTGGAGGAGACATATCCCCTGCTTTATTAGCAGTTGGATTTATTGTAAGACTCAATATTGCCATCCTTATTTTCATAGGTGGTTTTTTAGGCTGGCTAGTTGGAATACCATTATTGGGTCATGGACTGGAATATGTAGCAGACCCTTTAGAAGGGGCATCCACCCTATGGTCAACAAAAATAAGATATGTTGGTGTAGGTGCGATGGTCATAGGGGGTATATCATCAATTTTCAAGGTCAGAAAAGGTTTAGTAGATGCAATTAAGGTATTGGTTGATAGTCAGAAAAAAAACAAGGAAAACTACATTCCTAATAATCAACGTGACATACCTGCAAGAGCAATAAATATATTTTCAGCCATAGCAATACTATTGGTTGGTGGAGTGTACTATCACATTACTAACAATATGGCTATTACATTTGCCACAACAATCATTATGATCATAATGGCATTCTTTTTTACAGCTGTAGCATCTTATATAGTTGGGCTCGTAGGAAATTCTAATTCTCCAGTATCTGGTATGACCATAACCGCAGTATTATTTACTGGTGGCTTACTCTATATTTTTGGATTCTCTGGTACAAACGGTATGGTTGCAACACTTGGAGTAGCTGCAATCGTTTGTTGCGCAGCCTGCACATCAGGTGATGTCTGTAATGACCTGAAAACAGGTCAAATTGTTGGTGCTAGTCCATACAGGCAACAGATAATGCAGATAATTGGTATTGCTGTTGCATCTCTTGTAATGGCTCCCATCCTTCAACTCCTTCATGAAAATACTCCTGGTGGAATTGGTGGAAGAGAATTGGCAGCACCTCAGGCTGGCCTATTTGCAAGTCTTGCCGAGGGATTTTTCGGAGATGGTCATCTACCATTGGACATGGTGTCAATTGGAGCAGTATTAGGAATCATAATACTCATTACAGACTCTTTTTTATTTGACACTGGTAAATCAGGTGAGTTTAGGCTTCATTTGATGCCTATAGCAGTGGGAATGTACCTACCATTTGGGCTTTCTACTCCTATTTTGGTAGGTGGTTTGTTAGCACATTTTATATTAAAAAAGGATAATTCAAAAAAAGAACCAGATAGTATTTTGCAAAATGGTGTTCTTTTATCATCTGGTCTAATTGCTGGTGAATCCTTGATGGGAATATTATTAGCATTTGTTGCTAGTGCAGGTATACAAAAAATGAATCTTGGTCTACAACCTGACTTAGTTACAGTATTAACTATCCTTAGTTCATTAGCAACGGTTTGGTGGTTATATAATAGTTCAAGATCTGAATAAGATAGATGGAGTCCATTTCACCGGAATTAATTTTACAACTTCCAAAAGTTGAATTACACTGTCACTTGGATGGAAGCCTTAGAACCAAATCTATTTTAGAGCAAGCAGAACTAGATAAAGTAAATCTACCTTTTAAAAACTATGAGAGTTTAGATAACTACCTTCGCATTGGCAATCAACGTGGATCATTAGAAGATTATATTCATCGCTTTGATACCACATTGAGTGTGATGCAAACTCCTGAGTCACTCTTTCGATTTGCCTATGAATTAATTGAAGATGTATCCAAAGAAAATGTACGTTATATAGAGGTACGTTATTCACCTATTCTTCATACCAATAGGGATATGACAATAGACGATGCGCTTCAGGCTGTAAAAAAAGGCCTAAAAAAGGGTGGCCAAGATTATCATGTTAAGTCAGGTATTATTGTATGTGGCATTAGACATATATCACCTGAAGTATCATTTAAATTAGCTGATCTAGCAGTTAGGTATAAAAATCGCGGAGTAGTCGGATTTGATCTAGCAGGTGCTGAAGAAAATTTTCCTGCTAAAGAACATAGGGAGGCATTTTATTTAATACGTAATAATAACATCAATGCAACAATACATGCTGGAGAGGCCTTTGGACCATCATCCATACACCAGGCAATTCATCAATGCGGTGCAAATAGAATCGGACATGGTACAAGATTAAAAGAAGATAAGAACCTAATGAATTATGTAAATGATCATCGTATACCACTTGAAGTATGCCTTACCTCAAACTGGCAGACAAAGAGTGTTAGATCATTAAAATACCATCCAGTAAAATATTATTATAAGCAAGGCATGCGAGTAACTCTCAATACGGATAATCGTCTAATTTCTGATACTACGCTTTCTAAAGAATTCATGTTGGCTAATAATCTATTCCAGTTCAATCTTAATGATTTTAGAGAGATTACAATCATTGCAATGAAAAGTGCATTTATGAATCATAATGAACGAATAAAGATGATTAAAAATATAGCTAATGAGTTTGAACAGGATTTTGGGCTCCATCCAGAATTCATAAAACAAGATGAAGTCTCTACTGCTTTATAACCGTTATCTTCTGTTCAGTACGTGATCCATCTTTATTATATATCAATAAAAGATATATTCCAGTCGAAACATAATCACCATCAGAGTCTCTTCCATCCCAAGATAATTGATCACCATCTGTCTCTATTCCTAAAGATTTTATATGGCGTATAACCTTACCATCTAAGGTGGTTACAAACATTGACGAACCATATATAAGGCCATCTACCTTCATTGGTCTTTGTGATGGAATATAAAAGGGACTAGGAAAAACTTTTAGATTATTATAATCTAATTTGGGATTTCCAAAAGGTATTCTTAGGATATTCACTCCTTTACTTGTCGCGATATAGGCAAGATTCTTTTCTTCATCAAAATCAATATCTCTCACCTCATCTGATAAAAGAGGACTATTGCTTGTTCTAAATCCATTAATATCTGGCCAGTAAGATGTATTCTCTAATAAAACATGAATTCCTTGCGTAGGTGAGTGAGTCCAAATATTCCCATTTGGATCAATGGATATGCCTGCACCATCTCCAAAGGAGATATTTGGGAAATAAGAATATAGATTTTCGTTAATAACTGGATTAGAATTATTATCTATGTCATAATAGTTCATTCCCGATGGCGTCAAATAATACAACCTATTATTTAAACCCATGCCTAACGACCATATGCTTCCTGAATAATCAATAATATTCCAGGAGAAATCATTGGGTTCAAAAGGACTCCCATCAAAGGTTAGGACAGCAATTCCACCATTAGGATAGATACCTAGGTTTGCCTCTTCTGCCTGGAATGCAGATACCCACACTCTATTCCAATTATCAAATGCAATGGATGAAGGAGATTGACTAATCCTTGTCGATGTCTCAGATGAGCCATAATGTTTCCAAATACCATTCATTGATCTCACATGAATAGGGTTATTTCCATTTATACAATATGGATTGGCTATCCATAAATTTCCGTTATTGTCAAATTCAATATCAAGAGTCACTTGGTAAGGGATAGAATTGCCCGATGTAGTATGATAACTAAGAAAAGTAGTATCTATGGTCGTAATATTGGTTGGGTCATCAACATCCATGATAATTACACCACCACTCCATCTAGGAGGATTCCCAGAGTAAACACGAGAGCCACGAATAGCGCAATACAATAGGCCATCAGGCCCTTGCTCCATATCTGCAATATATTCACCAAAATCATAGGCAACGGTATCTGCAATAAAATAATCATAGTCAGTTTCATCATTGATCGATAAAGTACCGTTAGTCTTTATTTCTAATATGTTTCTCCATCCTTCATTATCATATATTGATATACCTCTACCGCTTCCACCTACTAACCTGCCATCTCCCAATACGGTAATTGAAGAAAAACTACCTGTTGCGGGTGTATTTGGAATTAATCTATTTACACCATATTCATTATCATTGACTTTTTCAATAAAAAGGAACCCGCTATTTGATCCTGCGATCAATTGACTAGATTTATAATCAAAGTCAGATATGTATTGGTTATCATTAATCAAATAATCAATCGAGTCTGTTTTCAAAAAAAATCTATCCCCATCTGCAAACCAAATTCCTTCAGTCGTAATTGCATGTTTATGTATATATTGTAATTCAAAAGAAAATTCAATTTCATTCAATATTTCTGTATTGATATCATATTTAAAAATCTTATTACTCGTGGTGAAAGATAATTGATAATCATCCAATACCATTGATGTAATTTCATAATCAAAGTCTGGTATCAGGATATTCCAATTATTTGGGTCTTTCATATTATCAGTAATACTAGCATAATATAAACCACCCGTCATGCCAGCATAGACTATTGAATCATTGACAGAAAAACAATTCATAGTACCTGATGATAAAGGATAATTACCATACGAATCACGGTATTGCCAATCCATATCAAAAACAAATTTCATTAAACCTAACTCCTGGCCATCTCTATAGAGGACCCAACAAATTTTATCATTTAATTGGATATTGAGAATTGAATTCAACCCAAAATCAAAGTGATTAATTTGTTGATTATGCAAGGGGTCAATAATCTGGACAAAGCCGTAGGGCGAATAACCTCCAATCCATAATTGAGATTGAAAATCAACTGCGATAGAAGATAGGTCAACTCCTTTTAATCCATCTATAGTAGTAAAAACTGAGTATTTATTATTTTTTATTTCAAATAT
>CAYZJY010000028.1:0-22202 GCA_964478995.1 uncultured bacterium | reverse complement strand
GCCGCCTCATATGTTATACCCGGGAATAACGAGACCAATATCTTGAATGCAAAAATGCATCAAGGCAAAAAATTGTCTTACAATAACATCATGGATGCAGATGGTGCATTGGCATGTGTGCGGGAATTCGATGAGACCGCATGTGTGGTGGTCAAACATGCCAATCCATGTGGTGTGGCCATAGGAGAGGACCCTCTTGATGCATATGAGAGAGCATTTAATGCAGATTCTCTTTCTGCGTTTGGGGGGATCATAGCGCTCAATCGTAGATGCACAAAGGATGTTGCTAGGTCCATAACTGAGGTGTTTGTGGAAATTGTTCTTGCGCCAAGTTTTGATACCGAGGCGCTAGAGGTCTTTAAAAAGAAGAAGAATCTTAGGGTCTTAGAAATAGGCGAATTTGATAAACGAAAAAAGAAGATCGAGGTTCGCAATGTAGATGGTGGGGTTCTTGTTCAGGACACAGATACTAAGATATTGGGCCGAGAAGACCTAAGGGTTGTAACAAAAAACCAACCATCAGATAAAGATACTGAGACTGCCTTGTTTGCCTGGAAAGTTTTGAGACACGCAAAATCAAATGGCATTCTGATTGCCAATGGTAAAACAACCATTGGTCTTGGTGCTGGTCAAGTAAGTCGAGTTGATGCAGTTCACATGGCATTGAAAAAAGGTGGGGAAGGTGTCAAGGGTGGGGTTTTGGCCTCAGATGCTTTTTTTCCATTTAGAGACAGTATTGACACAATAAAAAACTCGGGCATTGGGACCGTAATCCAGCCTGGAGGGTCAATACGGGACCAGGAGGTCATTGACGCATGTGATGAGTATGGTTTTGCAATGGTCTTTACAGATACCCGATGCTTTAAGCATTGAATGTTTTACTAGAGAAACCTAGACCACAACAACATCCTAACACAATCCTAACAATAAGTTAATAATATTATTTGTGTCACAATTAATCATATGTGAAGAAAGGACGGCATGAGCACCGAATCAAAGAATGTTGGACTTAAAGTATTTGGTATCTTCGGTGCGCTTTATCTTTTCTTGGTGGGGATAAATGGTATGTCATCGGCCATTAAGCACATGGGTTCCGATGTTGCAGATTCGATCTTCACAACAACAAGTGACCCTGTCACTGCTCTTTTTATTGGCGTGTTTGCCACCGTTCTATTTCAAAGTTCATCAACCACAACATCGTTGATCGTTGGAATGGTAAGCAGTGGCGCACTAGGACTTGGGGGTGCAGTACCCATGATCATGGGGGCAAACATTGGCACAACCGTAACAAATACAATCGTATCTATTGGACACCTCAATAGAGGAAATGAGTTTAGAAGAGCATTTGCAGCATCTACCGTTCACGATTTTTTTAACATGATGTCTGTCATGGTTCTTTTTCCATTAGAAATGGCATTCCATGGGATACAAAGGTCAGCGGAGTGGGTCTCCTCTCTCATGTTTGGAAAAATACAAAGCGTCGAGATATTAAAAGCAAAAAGCCCCATTAAGATTGCAATAAAGTCTGGTGCAAAGTTTGTGGAAAAGTTCTCATTTGACAATGATATCATTTACCTCATCCTCAGTGTCCTGATCACATTTGCAATGCTTTATACACTGGTAAAAATCTTGCGAAGTCTTGTATTAAAAAAGATAGAGGTGTTTTTTGATGAATATATTTTTAAAACAGCCTTAAGGGCCATTGGTTTTGGAGTGGTATTGACGATCATGGTACAGAGTTCTTCAATAACGACATCTCTGGTCGTCCCCCTTGCGGGTGCGGGTGTGCTGACCTTACGTCAGATATTCCCATTCACCCTTGGTGCTAACATTGGCACGACCATAACGGCCCTGTTGGCCGCTATCACAGGAACCGTAGCAGCCCTTATTGCAGCGATCAGTCATTTGTTTTTCAATATTTTTGGAATATTAATCATATATGGCCTACCGTTTTTAAGGGTCATTCCTTTAAATTGCGCAGAGTGGATTGCTGACCAAGCCGTTAAGAACAAGTTGATTCCTGTGCTTTATCTGCTCCTGGTTTTCGTGGGAATGCCATTAACCATTATCTTGTTAGGTCGGTAGATAAGAAAGAAAAATAGGATCTATCATGTCATTATTTAGGGATATTGTAAAACTTTGGAACTCAGATGACCTTTTATCTCAGGCCTGGGATGAGTCTTATGAGATGATGGTCTTATCAAACCAGATATTTAACAAGGCCATAAGATATCTACGAGAAAATGAAGAACTTGATGCAATTAAAGCACTAAAAAAACGCGATGCAGAGATCAATCTATTTCAAAAGGATGTTCGGCGTAAGGTGGTGACACACTATGCCGTTAGTCAGGATGTTGAAGACCTGCCAAATGGCCTTGTACTTTTGAACATGGTCGTGGACGTAGAAAGAGTTGGGGACTATACTAAAAACATTTTGGACCTAGCGTTGAACTATCCTGATACAATGTTAGCTGAGGATTTTTCTAGTGAACTCGCAGAAATAGAGAGTGAGGTTATATCGCGCTTTGAAAAGACCATTACTGCAATTAACTCTCAAGATGAGGAGGTTGCTCGTTCGCTCATGGCAACCTATAAAGATGTTGTTTCCAGCTCAGATAACATAGTAAATGGATGCATATCTGGTGAGTTGTCTCAAGGAAGTGAGTCAAAATCTGTCACTCTTGCTTTATATGCTAGATACCTCAAAAGAATAGCCGCGCACCTTAAAAACATATCTACGATCCTTGTCAATCCATTTGAGGCGGTCGGCTATAAAAAATAATGAAAAAACTCACATGGCTTTCCCTGTCTTCATTTGGCATAATGTTCGCAATCCTTTCTTGGTTTCAAGAAGGGGGTCTTCTACCGTCTGAAATGGGTTGGAATAAAGGCATTCTTGCCTGTGTATTGGGCGCTGCCCTGTATGCTTTTCTTCCTAGAAAAATGGACTAAAAGACCATGGGTCAACAATTGATCATTTTGGGTTTATCTAAAATTTGAATTCAAAATTCACAACAATCGACTTATCTGAATCTCCATTTTCTGCTGTTGTCATTCTAAATGTTGGGGCCACTATCGTTCCTTCACCAAGATCATAATGAAGCCCCAATATGATAGCCTGGATTCCATCTTTATCTACTGAAGTATTTTCATCTACTTGGTCTACTCTTGCCAAAAAAGAAATTTTATCAGATATGGCGTAGGTTCCATATAGGGAAATTATTTGCCCCATGGTTTCACCGTTTTTCTTTGTGTCAAATTCTAAACCACCTCTGAAACCAAGCCCTGCATATCCACCAAAGATCCCCACTACATTTATATTCTCAGTTCTCGAATCATCTACATCATACGGCTCCATTGAAAAACTACCGCCACAATTAAAACCATCTTCCTTGTTTAGTTGTGTTTGACCATAGACCATGTGTAGGGATAGTTTTTTATGTGCATCGGTTTCAGGTCGTTTGAAACCACCACCGTTTGTAACCATGGCGCTAGTTGTAATGGGACCGATTTTACGGTTAAATCTTATGCCGATATCTGCAGATGGAGAATAACCATAGGCGCCCATGCTGCCTTTTGCTATAAAACGATGTCCCCATGTGTTTTCCATGGTCTTGTACATGTTCATTCCCTGCATGCCGATAGAAACAACTCCCAATCTAGTTTCCCACTTTACCATAGCCACTTTTAAAAATGCAGTATAGGCGCTTCCAGCATCATTAGACCCAATGTCGTAGGTTAGTTTGTATGAGACCGTCTCACTGGCGTCGTTTACAAATGTCAAATATCCTCTTTTTATGTTGAAGGAATTGCTCCCATCGTCTAGATTCCTAGAGTAGTTGTAAAATACCTTTCCGCTTGTCTGTGTTCCGGCAAATAGAAAAACACCAAAACACAAATACATCCACAGAAACCCAAATCTCTTTTTCATTATTTCCCCTCTTGTATTAAAAAATTAATCAATAGACCTAAATGGTTTTATAGTGGTAACTCAATCAAAAACTTGGTTCCGGAAACCTTGTCGCTTTCAACTGAAATATCCCCCCCATGTACAAATATAATATGTTTTACAATTGCTAACCCAAGACCCGTACCTCCCTGCCGACGACTTCTTGATTTGTCAATGCGATAAAATCTATGGAAGATCCTGTCTTTATACTTCGCGGGAATCGGTTCACCATAATTTTTAAATTGTATAATCAAACTTGAATTCATTTCAACTGTAATTGAAATTCCTTGATCTGGGTCACCGTATTTAATTGCATTGTCTAAGAGGTTTATAAACGCCTCTCGGAGTAATTGTTCATCTGCGTTTAAATGAATGGATGTATCACATTTTATTTCAACAAAAAAATCTTCTTTACCCATGAGGGTTTGAAAATCATTAACCGCACCATGTATAATATCATTAAGGTTCTGATTGGTAAGATCAAAACTGTCATTGTCTTCCATTGATTCAATTTTTGATAACCAAAGGAGATCGTCAATGATTGAATTTAGTCTATTAGAGTTTTTGAGTGCTTTTTTTAGAAATGATTTTCTTTTGTCTTTTGGAAATCCTTTTTGCTGAACGGTTTCCAGAAACCCTACAATTGATGTAATTGGAGTTTTTAGTTCATGACTGACATTTGCAACAAAGTCCTGTCTTATTTTTTCAAGTTGTTTCAATTTAGTAATATCGCTTAACACCACAAGATATCCTGATTGGTGGCCATGAAGAATGGTTCCATTAACTAGAAAAAATCTATCCATGTTCTTTTTGATTCTGATCTCTCTTTTTTGAGCGGTATTGGATTCAATTAATTCATTAATGTAGGATTGAAAGTTCTCATCTTTTATTGCTTTGTCAATCTTGAGCCCAATTGGATTCTTTGTCATAATATTAAGATATGTAAGTCCTGATTTATTTATCATCAGAATATTTTTTTGGTTATCTACGACCAATACCCCTTCGGTCATGTTTGATAAAACAAAATTTGTATCTTCGTCTATTTTATTTATGTTTTGTTCTTTAGCCATCAAGAATAATAAGGAATTAAACGCACTGAAATCCTAGGAATCCCTAGGTTTAAATCGATACCCAACACCACGTATGGTCTGAATGAGGGACCCAGATTCACCCATTTTTTTTCTCAATCCAACTATTTGAAAATCTATGGAGCGGTCTGTTACGGGATAATTATCTCCACGTATCTTATCGATAATTTGATATCTAGTAAAAACCCATCCGGGGTGTGATGCCAATAACTGTAGAATTTGAAATTCTGTAAAAGTGAGATCAACGGATGAATCGTTTACGATAACCTCTCTTGTTCTTGGCTTAATTGATACATCCAAAATATTTATTTCTTTATTAAGATCTTCCTCACCCAAATTACCTCTACGAAGAACGGATTTAATTCTAGCCAACAATATTTTAAAACTGAAGGGTTTGGTGATATAATCATCGGCACCCGATTCTAGGCCCTTTACAATGTTCTCTTCTTGCCCAAGTGCAGTAAGCATTACTATGGGGATGTCTTCGGTGTTGGAATCAGCCTTAATTATTCGACAAACATCTAACCCATGAATTCCAGGCAGCATTAGATCAAGAAGAATGAGGTCTGGATGTTGTTTTCTAGCCACCTTGAGGCCGGTTTCCCCATTATTAGCAACATGGGTCTGATAACCACCAACGCCAAGGTTATATTCAAGAAGTTGAGCAATGTCTTTTTCATCTTCAATGATGAGGATTTTATTTTTATTATCTTCCAAAATAAAAATTAATCAGTTTTTGTTAGAATTTAATTAGCCCTCATTGGATTTAATTTTATATAGAAACTCATACTGTTCCTTTTTGAGGTTTTCAAAAAGAATATTATCGACGGTTATTTCATATTCAGGATCATCCCGATTCCATTTTTTCAACTTGAGGCTTTCTTTCCCCTCATAATCAATTACTGATAAAACATATCTCATAGCATTAACACGAGCGATCATCTTTATATCAGAATTAATAATAACCCAAGGAGAGTTTTCTGTTGAGGTTTGATTAAACATGTGTTCTTTGAATTTGGTAAAGAACTGCCATTTCTTATGTGCTTTCCAATCGTTGGGTGAAAGTTTCCAATATTTGAGGGGATTCATTTCTCTAAGATGAAACCGGATCTCCTGATTCTCTTTAGAAATGGATAAATAAAGTTTAATTAAAATTAACCCATTATCTATAAGAGATTCCTCCCAGGGAATAACTTTTTTCATGAAATTTTTATATTGAGTTTCGGAACAATACCCCATGACGGGTTGTATGGTGGCACGTGAGTACCAACTTCTATCAAAAAAGGTAATGTTACCAGGTTTAGGTAACATCCTGTTCCATGTCTTAAACCAATTGTTCCGTTGATATTTTGTGGGAACCCCCATTTCTTTGACGTTTAAACTTTTTGGCATCATGTTTTCAATAAACCTCTTAATGGTAGAGCCTTTACCGGCTGCATCACGTCCTTCCAGAACAATTGCGATCCGTTTTTGATGCTTAACGGTCCATTCTTGTAACTTAAGAAGCTCTACCTGTAGCCTTTTCTTCTCTTTTTTATATTGTTTAGGAGATAGTTTTTTATATTCAGTTCGGTTATATACAATCATTATAAAATTTAATATAAAATTACAAAAGCCTCTTAATAATAAAAAATTTATATGTTATTTGAAGGGAATTATATAAAATTTTGGATTTTAATTGCCAAGTTAGTATGTGGTTTTATTATTTGTTTTTATTATAGTTGGGTGATTTATAAAATTATAAACAATGCTGAGGTTAGAAAATTGTAAAAATTATTATTTTTTTAGTTTAAGAGATAAAAGATTTCTAATAATTTGAAAATAATGTAAAAGGAACATGGGTGTTTATTTTAAATTATTGATTTATTAATTAAAAATTTTGTTTTATAAATACCGAAGGAATCAAGTGGAATTATAATGGTTTTGGTAACTTATGGGGTGTCGATGATTTATTAGACTTAATAAGTTTCGCCATTGGAATAATCTTACTATTTTGAGAAATAAATTGAGGAAACATGAATGTTTTCCTGGTCTAATACTCCGTTAATTTTATTGTACTTACGGAATATATATTAGTATATAATATTAAATTCCAACTAAAATATTTTTGTAAATAACTCATTCAAGAAAAAATATATTATTAAATATAATTTTTATCGATTAAAACTAGAAAAAGAGCAGGTATGTTTCCTAAAACAAATACCGTTTTAACAATCTGTTTTGTATAATAACTCTTATTCAATTTTAAATATATTAAAAGTCAGTTGAGTATATATTTCCGCTTTAATGGATATATAGAAAAATTTATAATATAATTGATGTCTACGATATTTAAAGGGATATAGTAAATTTCATGGAATTATACTGGGAATTTATATGAATAATAAGTTATTATTATTATTGAATTAATATCGTTTTAATGATGGATTTATTTTTATAGTCCATTCATCAACTCCACCAGAGACATTCATAACCATGAATCCCTGATTTTCCATGTATTCACACACCATGTTTGACCTAATTCCAGAATGACAAATAATTGCATACTTAAGGGATTTATCAAGTTCTTTGGTTTTATTGGGTATTTCATTCATCTTTATGTGTATAAACTGTTTTTCAGAGCATATTTCAATTTCATGGTCCTCTCTGACATCAATTACAGTAATATCATTTTCATCAATTAATTCTTTTAATGAAAAAACGTTAATTTGTTTGATCATTTAATATCACTCCTATCAGTTATGATTGCATCTATATTGTTTCCAATACACCAATCAATTGCATGTCTACCATTAACTGTCCACGCTGCAATACCTACGTTTCTATTCTCTTTATATTGTAAAACTGTTCGGTTTATTAGGTCTGCTCTGGGGTGTATGTAGGATGGATGGATCCAGTTTATGAACCACTCATATTCAAGGTTTTGATATAAAAATCCTGTAATAAGGTTCCTATTGGTTAATCTTAAATATGCAATAACTAATGGATTAAAAGATGATAAAAGGATCCTGTTAACTGGGAGGGAAGGTAAAATTTTATTGAAAGCCCGGGCTGTGGAGAGGTCAAGTGCATTAGGTGCTTTTATCTCTATGTTAACCATGGTGTTTTTATCTAACTCATCGAACACAGAGTGGAGTGAGGGAACCACAATGCCTGTAGGTTTTCTATTCTTATCTATTACATTAATAGGATTTACAGCATTAACTGTTAGTTCGTGAAAAAACCCTTTACCGTTTGTTTCTCTTTCAAGGTCAAAATTATGTGTACACATTATGTGCCCGTCTTTAGTGGCAACCACATCCAACTCCACCCATTTAAAACCTATTTCCTCGGCGGCCTTATAGGACTCTAAGGTGTTCTCTGGATAATTATTTTTATACCCCCTATGAGCAATAAAAAAGGGGGTGTGGTCTTTAAACTTTAAACGATTATTCACCTTCCAATAAAATCTATGGTTGATAATCAATAAACCTATTATTACTGTAAAAAGGTATGTTGGTTCCACTATGGTAACAACCTTAGTTTTTTAAACTTATCGTTTTGTCTTATGTATGATTCTTCGAACCTTGTCGTTCTATATCTACCGGAGTGATAAAGAGGTGCTTGATCTTTATAGTGAGTTGAGTTGTGTAATCCTGATTGCCCTGTTGGGATTATCATCTGTGTATTGTTCATGTTACTAAAATCAACTATTCTTCTCATTGACGCACCTGACGTTTGATTAAAACCTTTATGAACTGAGTAACCTCCTGCATTCGGTGTCACGTCAGAACCACCAGATAAAAATGGTCCAACGTTTAATGAAAACAAGTACTCTAACATGTTAATGTCTCCCAATAGATGTTTATGAGTAACAGAGTGTGCAATTCCCCATTTCCAATTACTCCAATTTGGACCATGGTTGTTTATAATGTCCTTAAGGCCCTCATCCACCGATCTCTTAATTATGTCATTTATGTTTTCAACCGTGTCTTTTGTATTTATGTCATCTATCCAGGATGACCTGCCATTGTTTAATACCCAGCGTAGGTTTCTTTTTGTTAAATATTTTAACCCAAGGTACGCCTCTAAATATTTTGGACCTAACAGGCTTAATTCGTCCCCATATATGTTTTTAATTATTTTGTTATTTATTGAATGAAATATTAGGGATGCCTGAGAATCAATTGATTCTATAAAGTTCCACTCCTTGAGGAACCTAAGTGCCCTTGCGTGCCCAGTGCTATTTGTCCATTGCCCATTTTCAATTATGTAAGGTGTTATTTCTTTAGCATAATTGGAGAAAAGGTCTAGTTGAATATCTTTCATGTCGTTTATATCTAAATTTTCTTTCATAGATAATAATTCATCTATCCTCGATGCCCTGCTAGGGTCGGCCCACAATCCACTAATGTAATAAGGAAATTCTTTTCCAATCGTTCTATTGTTTGCTGTTGAGATATAACCCTTATCTGGATTAAATAAGAAGGGCATTTCCTCAAACGGTATTCTTCCTTTCCAATCATAGGACTCATCATGTCCCGGGCGAGGAACCATTGAAAAGCCCGCTTTCCTTATTGGTACATATACAGCAGGTCTCCACCCAATGTTACCATCTACGTCAGCGTATACAATGTTTTGACCGGGTACCCCAAAACTTTGAACTGCATTAGAAAAATCTATCCAATTTTTCATGGTTGTTAACCCTACCCATGCGTCTAATTCATTTGTGATCCAGTGACCTGTCCATGACATGCTTAAAACCTTATCTGAGCCACTTAACAAATGATGTACATCAGAAATAATAGGTCCATGGTGAGTAGCCCTAATATTAATTGTTGTGTCTATTTCTCCTTTTATTTTAAACACCTCTTTTTTTATTTTTATTGGGTACCACTCACTTTTATATAAATACTCATTATTGTTTTCGGGATTTAACTCAATTACATAAAAATCTAAATCATCAACCATGGTGTTTGTGAATCCCCATGCTGTGCGTTCATTCTGCCCAATCACTGGCAAGGGAATACCAGCGATACACACCCCTGATACATTAAACCTTCCTCCTTTGAGATGAATTTCATACCATCTAGGTGGCTGGCTAAATCCTAAGTGTGGGTCATTTGCTAAGAAAGGTAGGCCTGTAACAGATCGTGACCCTGAAACTACCCAATTGTTTGATCCAATATCGGCAGAAAAATCTCCAAAGAGGTCTCGCTGTTCATACTCACTATTCAACACATTATCATATAGGGTCTTTAAATCATCCGTTAGGTTTTGCGCAATCGTTGGTATGTCTACCTCCCCGTTTGGAATTAACTCTCTTAATTTTTCTGACCCAAAATATGATTCCACCGCTCCATACACGATCTCGGGCTTCCATGAACCACTCATTTCATGTGCCATCATTCTACCATAACCCGCTACTATCACTGGCGTCCAGTGTTCTGGTTTAAAGTTCATTAATTTAAACTCAAGCGGTAGGTCGTCCATCACCTCATCCATCCTATGGTTGATACCATCACAAAACCTTTCGAAGATCTTCCTGTTCTTTTTGTTCATTTTTTTGACTAGCAATTTTGCAGTGTCATGTATTTTCCACGTTCTAAAATATATGTCGTTCTTTAAATACTTCGGGCCAAGAACTGAAGCCAGCCCACCCTTAACAGCAAGGTTAACGGTGGCTAGTTGAAACAACCTGTCCCTTGCTGCGATATACCCTGCCGCAAAAAAAAGATCTTCTTCATTATTAGCAAAAACATGTGGAACACCAAACTCATCAGTATAGACATCAACAACTTCTTTTAGTGCCTCTATTTTAATGGACCCCTCTATTATGGGTAGTGGGTGCCTCAGCCATTCCATAAAGAAATAAGACACAATAGAAAACATAATAATCACAACCAGAACAGTCTTTTTCTTATACACTACTTTACTCCTTATCTTTTTTATCTAATCACCATGAGTTCATAAAGGAGCCACCGGTCGGGGTCTATAATCAGTTTTGATTTAAGTGGAACCACTATTCGCATTGGTTTGTTTGTTAGTTTTAATTCTTTTTTTCGTTTACCATCAAACGAATCATATTCAATCTCAATTGGCATTTTAAATCCATTATTCTTCCACCAGAGGTCAATAAACCTTTTGTTTCCTTTTTCTTTTTCCCTCATGTGAAGAATTGGAAGTTCCTTAGAGGATAAATACTGGTCAAATACCCACCTAAGATCTTTTTTTGTGTTTTCATTTATCAGCGAAAGAAATTCATCTGTTGAGGTTTGATTCATTGGTAGTTCCTTTGGCATGTATAAAAACTCATTTAATGTTTTCCAAAGGATGTCTCTACCCACCAAATAACGTAAAATGTGTAAAAAATGTGCGGCTTTGTAATATACATCGTTACCTGATTTTTGTTTTGTAGTTGAATTTCTCTGTGGAACGACGGGTGCGCTATTTGTTATGTTTTTCTTAAAACGATCGTCTATGAATGCTCTTGCTTTTTCCAGTCCAAAGCGTTCTTCAATGTACATGGCCTCGGCGTATGTACCGACTCCTTCGTGTATCCAAAAATCAGCCCAGTCAGCAACACTTAAATAATTCCCCCACCATTCATGCCCCAATTCGTGGAACAAAATAAAATCATACCCCAGTTCTGTTTTTTCATAGTTATTTCCATACGCATTAATAGTTTGGTGCTCCATTCCGGAAAATGGGGTATGAACCAGTCCAAATTTTTCATTTTTCCAAGGGTACTGCCCAAACGCCCGGGCATAGAAATTTAAATGCTCCTCTGCTTCTTCAAGCAGCCCCACTGCGCCCGACATTTTTTCTTTAAGCACATAAAAGACCATGTCAATTGGCTCATCTAGTACATAACCTGTTTTCTCTATTGTTTCAAAATTTCCAATTGTAAAATTTATGTTATATGTACTAATTGGATATTCTGTCTTCCAGTGCCACCTGCTCCATCGATCGATTGTGTTTTCTACTGAAACCAAAACTCCGTTTGAAACTGCCATCAATGGCTTCGGGGTTGTTATTATTATCTCTGCTCCGTTTGGCTTATCGCTTGGATGTTCCTTGCACGGATACCACACATAAGCGCCATTAGATTGGCAAGACACCCCCACCCAATGTCTACCCTCAACATCGTTTGACCATGTAAAACCGCCACTCCATGGTGGATTCTTTGCCGCTGGCGGTTTCCCACCATACCTTATCAAAAGTTCATGGTCAACAAACAAAACAATTCCTGGGTTTTCTATCAACAGCTTATTTTTTTCATGTGTAAATGCTAGGCTAGTACCATCTATTTTCGTACTAGATACCGTATATTTGTCTAGTAGATCTATTTCAATAAAATCTGTCCTTCTCAACAATTCAAATTTAATTACCACCTCTCCGCTTATGGTCTCTTTATATGGGTCCACCCTTAGGTCTATCAGGTAATGCTTAACATCCATCGCCTCCTGGGCCCCAGATAGCCTTCCGCCACTTTTAACATCTAAAGCAAACACATGGCAAGACAACACCATGAAAAGAATAATTTCTTTCATTTCTTTTTAACCTTGTATTGATACTGATATATCCCACGCTCTTTGCTTACCTCCACCAGCCTTATGAAACCTAGGTCCATTCCTTTGGTTTCAGGGCCTTCAAATAGTCGAATCCCACCTCCGAAAACATGAGGGTGGGGGGTGACATATACGTGTGTAAGTTGTTTTATGAATTTATGATAGGTTCTTCCACCGCCTATTATAAAACATTGATACGCAGATATGTTTTCTAGTATGGAGGCTGGGTCATCGTCTCTGTGTACTATTATTGACCTCCTGCCCGGAAGCTCATTTGATAGCGTCTTATAGGTGTTTGATCCCATGATAATGGGCCAACCCATTGTCTGTTCTTTAAATAGGTGTAGGTCTTTTGACCATTTGGTTATTTCAAGACTGTGCCTGGCGACATATCCATCTACCGTAACAGCCGCTATGAGAATAACCCTTTGCGGCATGTTTCTCTATTCGTAGGTCCTTGTCGACTTCCAACTCTCTAGACTTGAGAATGAATCTTTGACCTTTGATTTGTTTTCGTGGTTTTCAGCAAAGGTAAGAATGTTTACTAGTTTTCTTGACTCTGGAGATATTATGTTTGATAGTTGGCCCGCAACAAGGTTCTTATCTAGGCCCCTTAGTGCTTCTATGGTTTTTTTATCACGGTCAAAATCTCCGCCATGCTCAAAGATAAAATTTTTCAGTTTTATTGCTCTTTCTGATATGCTCATTGGCTTTTTCTCTAGTTGCTCTATCGCAGAATCAATTAACTGTTGGAATGTTTCCTGATCCATTTCTTTTATGATGTCTGTTGCGTTGGATATAAATCCGTCCACTCTTTTATTTAATTCATCTGCAGCATATACACCAGATTGAATTAAAAAATTAAGATAGTGCATTTCATCGTAGTTGCGTGAATAAGACCAAACGATATATCCAAGTTGTTGATTTGTCCTCATCTCTGTATAAAACGGTTGTTCTAGTGCCTTACTAATGATTGTCGCCAAGGCTCTTGTTTCTGGAGAGTCCTGCCCAATGGAATACTTTCTATATATGCACGAGTTATTCACTAAAAGATTTTTCGTGTACTGTATTGTTTCGGGGTTTGTTAGTTTTAAATAGTCCAACTCAAAAGTTTCTTCTTTAGAAATAGGAGACGTGTTGGTCTTTCTTTTGAAAAGTTCAACAGCCTTATTCCCGTCATGTTTTTTAAAATCTCCGTAGACCATTGCCTCAAGGAACGTTTGCTTATATAGGGTGCTATTGTATTTTTTTATGGCATCATGGGTAGCCCTTTTGGCAACTGGGAGCGCGTCCTCCCATGTATACTTAACATTAAAAAACAAGTCCGGGGCTAGTTCTCTTGTTTGCTGATGGGCATCGGATAGTGAAAAGTTCTCATAGTCTCTTACGATCTTGTCTTTTATTGCTTCAAACTGAGTATCGGTAATTGAAAAAGCAACCATGTGCTCTAAAATGAGTTCGTATAGTTTTATGGCAGATTCTGTGTAGCCGTTTACATCTACATAGATTCCCTCATATCCTTCTTTTATGGAATAATTTAAACCCGCTTGTTTGGCTGGGTAACTCAACTCATTTAAAGACTCGTTTACACATGCGGAGTAGATCCTTGAGTAAACCCTGTGTTTTACGCTCATGACATCTTTCGGAAAAAGGACCTTTAGGCTTATTACGCCTTTTGGCCGGAGAAACTCATGATCTTGGCCAAAATATAGACTTACTCCATTACCTGACATTGTCTCTTGTGGTAAAACGGTCTGATCTAACTCCCTGTTTGGCACAGAAGCTTTTCGGGGAATAAACGGATTGGCCTTGGGTATTGTGAGTTCTGGTCTTTGTTCACCAGCAATGAGGTATTCATACACCTCGTCATCTTCTGAATAACTGTATGGCGCTTGATAAAAATGCTCGGTCTGATCGGTTTCAACGCCCTTGGCAATTAACATCGTGAGCATGTTGCTTGCTGTAATGTGTGATAGTAGGTCCTCATATGGCCTAGAATCATTATCCGTGTAGATATAATTTATTCTACCAGCGTCTTCAATCGGGTACATCATTACCTCGTTTGCCAATTGGGTTGCTCTCCACATGCCCTCCCCTTTACTAGCATATATTTCATTTAGGGCAGACATGTTTTTAAGTTCATCAAACACGTGTTTTGGATGACCCGCGCTTTTCATTAGCTCTACATAATCCAGTGTTGACTTTATGACCTCTTTATAGTTTTTGTGACCTTCTTCTGTAAGGCCTATGGATACAGATGCAGAGCCATGGTCATCTGACCTACCCCCTGCACCAGCGGATAGAGAAATAGCCCAGCCTTTTTCTTTTAGGTAGGATAGTAAACTACCAGACCCCTCGTGCCCCAGGACAAAACCAAACTGGCGCCCAGGCTTACTAGAATAGAGATGCCTTGTCCCCGGCAATGAAAATGTCATGATGAGGTCTCTAATATCTTTTACTGGGTCAATTTGTACAAGTCTGAATGTTTCCTTTTTTTCAAAATAATCAGACTCATACCTGTTTCTTTCTTTGTTGTTGTTCTTTATCTCCGAAAAGTATTTCCTTGCCCACTGCTCCATTTCATCCAGAGAGTGTGTACTTAAAAGCGCAAGGCCCATTCTGTTTGAACTATAATATTTATCGTAAAACTCAAGGAGCTCTGTTCTGTCTATGTCCCCAAGGGTTTCTAGGTTTCCTGTTCCAAATTTTTGTTCTGGGTGGCCTTCTTTTGCAAACAGACCAGAGATCCTAAACCGCCTCCAGTTATCATTCATTATGTTTTTTTGGTGTTCTGAATTGACAGCATTTACCTCTCTAGCAGTGTACTCTTCTGTAAAAAGAGGGCTGGTGAAAAATTGGGAAAACCTATCAATTGCACCTTCAAAAGCATCGGGGAGTACCTGAAACTGGTAGTTTGTAAGGTCGCTTGAGGTATAAGCATTAGAGTACCCTCCATTGGTTCTTAGGTAGGTGCTATATTCATCCACGTCAGGATATTTTTCAGTCCCGAGAAACAACATGTGCTCTAAAAAGTGCGCAAGTCCTTGCCGGTCCCCCGGATTGTCTAGGGACCCAACCTGAACCGCGACAGACGCTGCAGACATGTTAAAGTTTGGATCTGAGAGAAGGTATACTTTTAGTTCATTATTAAGAACTAAGGTTCGAACCTCAGATTTATCGAGTGGGTGTTTCATGGTTTTGTTTGAATCACATGCAATACAAAACAGAAAGAGAAGCCAAAAATGTTTTTTTATCATTATGTTCCTTCACGGTTTATTTATGTCTCTAGGGCCTTGTCAATTATATATATAAGGTGTTTGCGGTGAGCTTTTGTTGCATCATTCACGCCTTTGAATCGACCAGCATATTTTTTTATTTTATTTAAATTTTCAAATGCCATTGCGACAGAAACATGGTCGTATTTTCCTTTTCCCTTATTATGAACAATGGATATAAGGCGCCTAGCATATTCGGTTTGTAAATTCATTCTCATTGTGTTGACATTTGAACCAGCATCCGCAGAAAAACATGCCGTGGTCAGATCATTTAGCATTTCGCTCAGCCCATACCTGTTGCCATAAAGTTCAGTATCAGATATTCTTTTTAGTACATTTACATGCAAAAGTTGATTAAAAAGCCCTTTTTGAATTCCTAGGACCATGTCGTGGACCTTGGGGTCCTTCGTTCCGCTCCAACCCCTGCGTTCCCACTGTAGGTGGCTGTAGGTCTTTTCAGTAACCCCAAAGGCGTCTGGTGAAAGTGCATATTTATTCAAAAGTGTCATGGCCCATTTTTGCTCATCCCTTGGAACCGGGACAAAAGGATCCTCTTTTCCTTTCTGTCCTGCCATTGACCTGTCCATGTAGACACCACCAATATATCGAGATATTATCCTGGTGCAGGCAGCATACTCACCATTTAATATTGAGAACGCGTCCCTAAACTCATGATAAGATTCTCCAGGGGTTTCAAACTTATCAAGGAGGGTTGGGTATATTGACCTTATGATGTCCATCCTTTGTTTGGCATATCCAACAGCATCGTCAGTCATGTCAGAGATCATTATTCTGGGGTCGATCCCTTTTCCGGGGCTCCGCATGTCATCAGCATCATTCCCGTAGCCATATTCCTTTTTAGTTGACATGTCTAAAAGGTCACGTATTCTTTCTTTTTCATCTTCCGGGTTTTCATACGCTGGGGTGTAACCATATTGTATTGCCCAAATGTCATAGGGTCCAGGTGTGGTCGTATAAAACTGACCGTGGTGTTTTGAGTCTGGGCCTACGTTTGATGAGTTATAATCCATTACTGAAGATGTCAACCCAACTGGCTCTGTTACATGTCGATCGTGTATGTTGTTAAGTGTGTGAAGTTGACTGGAATAAAAATTATGACTAAGACCAAGTGTGTGACCAACCTCATGGAGGGTTAGGCGAACAAGGCTTTCATAAATTATTCTGTGTTGCTCTAGTTGTGAAAAGTCACTTATTGAACCTGTTGCAAGCATCCCAAAAATATTTCCAAGTTGAACGATTTCCCCAGCATGGCAGGCGTGGTCCTCACCGACGTTTGAGTTGAAGGTGTCAAATATCTTTTCATACTTTACCCTATTGGTGAAATACACGAACTCCAACATGATGTCTGCACCTAAAATCTCGCCGGTCCTTGGGTTTACGAAACTTGGGCCATACCCACCAAATGGAGGCCTCGGGGAAGAGGTCCACCTTAGAACGTTGTATCGTATGTCGCCCGCATCCCAATCTGCGTCGTCTGGCTGAACCTGTACATCAACAGCATTAATAAGCCCTGCTTTTTCAAAGGCTTTGTTCCACTCAAGAACTCCTTCTCTTATTGCGTCTCTAAATTCGTGAGGGGTTGTGTTCTCTATCCACCAAACAATGGGCTTTACAACCTCTGATCGAGCTTGACCAGGGTTCTTTTTTTCTAGGTTCCAACGATGAATCATGTCTCTGTAAGGCGTTGCGTCATCAGCCGAGGTCATGTCTGTTATCTGTGTGGTAAAATACCCAACTCGCGGGTCTTCAAACCGTGGTTTGTAGTTGTTGTCGGGCATTTCTATTAGGCTGTGTTGTAGGGTTACATTAACAGACCTCGGGTCTGTCATTCCATCATCAGAGCCCCAGTTTGTTGGTGTGGGGTTACTATAAACATATTGAACGATCAAGTCTGTGTTCTCTGGGTAGTTTTTTACATCAACATATTTAGTTCTCTCTCTTACCAACCTACCTAACTTGAATGGGTTTTTATTTGTGCTCCCGGGTACAAACCCTCTAGATATTTGATAAAGAGCCTCTGTTAGAAATACATTATCTACTCCAATTAAGATCTCTCCACCTTTTTCAGCCACAACATAGGAAGATGCAAGAATTGCTGTACTAACGTTTGCATCCGATGACCGGTGCAGGGGGCTTTCTGGGTCAAAATACATTGAGTTGTTCTGTACCTCAAACTCAACTCTATTAAAATATCGATTAAGTTTTATTACCTTGGCACCACCATAGCTGCCTTTGAACACCCCTGCGTTCATTTGCCCATTGAGACCATGTACAAAATGAATGTATTCCTTGTTTAGTTGTTCTTTCTTGATCAACATGAAGAGTTTACCATTTGTTGTGTCTTGGCGCATGGTGAGAAACCCTGAGATCTCTTTTGTGTTTTTAAGAGCCTCTTCCATTGTTTTTTTCTTTGGTGGTTCTGGTGGCTTACCTTGTGGGCCACCCGGTTTTTGCTGTTGGTTTGTTCCTGGCTGTTGACCCACAACAAGAGTTATTAGACATATAATTAATACAATGATTCTCTTCATGTTATTTTCCTCCTTTTGGTGGAATATATAGATCGGTGATGGTTCCTGAATATACCTCTGATGCGGCGGCAAAGGTCTCTCCAAGTGTTGGGTGAGGATGAACGGTCAACCCTATGTCCTCTGAGTCTGACCCCATCTCTATTGCAAGACAAGCCTCAGATATCATGTCTCCCGCAGAAGGCCCAACCATTGCTGCACCTAAAATTTGTTTAGTTTCTGGGTCAAACAATATCTTTGTTTTGCCTTGAGTAGCGTTTAGTATCAAGGCCTTTCCGCTGGCCGCCCAAGGAAATTCTCCTTTTTCATATGGAACCCCTTCCGCCTTGGCCTCTTCTTCGGTCAAACCAACCCAGGCAACCTCGGGGTCGGTATAAACAACGCTTGGAATGGCTCTCGCGTCCATGGCTGCCGGGTGGCCAGAGGCAACTTCAGCGGCAACTTTTCCCTCGTGGGTTGCCTTGTGTGCCAACATTGGATTTCCCGCTATGTCGCCAATGGCAAATATGTTTTTTACTGAGGTTCTTTGGTATTCATCTACGATAACAAAGCCACTCTCATCCACATCAACGCCTGTCGTTGATAGGTTCAATAGCGTGGAATTTGGTTTTCTTCCAACAGAAACCAATACCTTATCAAAAATCTCTTCTTTTTTCCCGTCCTTGGATTCCACAACAACAATTAAGGAGCCATCCTCCTTTGGGGAAACGCTTGTTACCTTAGATGACAACATTATCGAATTAAATTGTTTATTTAAGCGACGTTGAAGGGGTTTCACCATGTCATTGTCCGCACCGGGGATCAGATTTGGTAAAAACTCTACAACAGAAACCTTCGAGCCCAATGATGAGTATACCTGGCCCAACTCTAAACCAATAACGCCACCACCAATCACCAATAAACTACCTGGAACCTCCTCTAAATCCAGAGCGGATCTTGATGTTAAGACCGATGGGTGGTCTTTTGGCACCCCCGGGATCATGGAAGAAGATGACCCAGCCGCTATTATGCACTTATCAAAAGATAGCGACATGTTTTTTGATCCCGTGTCTATGGAAACCTCTGTGTTTGACAAAAAGGTCGCTGTTCCAGTAAGCGTCTTAACTTTTCGAACCTTAGCAAGTTGTGATATGCCCTGATTCAATTGGGATACTATCTTGTTTTTATAAGACCTTATTGCAGAGAGGTCTATGGTCGGCTGATCAAAAGAAACCCCAATGTTTGAAAGGTGGGACGCCTCGGTCATTACCCTTGAAACATGCAACAGGGCCTTTGATGGAATGCAACCACGGTTCAGGCACACCCCGCCGAGTTCTTTATCTCTGTCAATAAGTAGAACCTTTTTCCCAAGGTCTGCTGCCCTAAACGCAGCAGCATACCCGCCAGGGCCTGCGCCAATAACTAGTATTTCAACATGTTCTTTTTTTGACATTACTCTAGCCCCTCAATAAGCCTGGATCACCCAACACCTGAGACAGTCTTTCTGTAAAAGCAGCACCCGATGCCCCATCAATTACCCGGTGGTCATATGACACGGAAAAAGGAAGTTGATATTTAGGCACAAACGAATTGCTTTCTTTGTCATAGACAGGTTTCCAATCGCCTTTTGAAACTCCAAGTATCGCTACCTCTGGTGGGTTTACAATTGGAGAAAAGTTTGTTCCGCCTACTCCTCCAAGGCTAGATATTGTAAAGGAACTTCCTTTTAATTCTTCTGGTTTTAATTTTTTATTTCTTGCCCTTTCGCTGATATCCATAAGTTCCTCTGATAGGTTGAAAATGGTCTTTTTATCAACGTTTTTTATAGATGGAACCATTAGCCCATTTGGGGTGTCAACAGCAACCCCCATGTGGTAATAGTTTTTAATAACCAAGTTCTCTTCCCTTTCGTCTAGGGAACTATTAAACCGGGGCATCTCCCTCAAAACCATAACTACAGCCTTCATTAAAAAGGGGAGGAAGGTTACCTTTATTCCTTTTTTAACACCTTCTTCTTTAAGTTCTTTTCGAAGTTTATCAAGGTCTGTTATGTCAGCAGTGTTTTGCTGTGTAACGTGGGGTATCTCTTGCCATGCCTCTTGTAACCGAGCGCCGGTTATTCTATTTACCTTGGTTAGTTTTTGAACTTCCACATCGCCCCACTTTGAAAAATCAATTGCCTTTTTTGGTGGGCGAACTTTTCCAGAGGACATCTGCATTCTTAGTTTTATGTGTCCGTGAAGGTCGTCTTTGGTGATCCTTCCCTTTGACCCAGAGCCAACCAGCGACCTAAGGTCTATCTCTAACTCTCTTGCAAGTCTTCTGACTCCCGGCGATGCAAAAACATTATCACCTGTTTTGGTCAGTTGGGGCTCCGGTTTTTTCTCAGTTTGGATCTTAATGTCTTTTTGGGCGTTTTTGTTCTCGCTCTCTTTTTTTGTTTCAACTTTCTCCGCTGGGAGCTCCTCCATTTCGATTTTCAATAAAAGATCATTCGTCTGTACCTCGTCTCCTGCACTGACACATATTTCAGATATTGTTCCGCTAAACTCCGATGGAATCTCCATGGAGGCCTTATCAGACTCAAGAACAAAAAGGACATCGTCCTTGGATACCGCGTCCCCCACCGCTATGGGAACCTCGCTTACAGATGCCCCCTCAATTCCTTCACCAAGGTCTGGTAGTTTGACTTCTTTTATCATTTCATATCCTTAAACAGTTATGGGGCTCGGTTTATCTGGATCCAGTTTATATTTTTTCATTACCCCTTCAACCATTTTCATTTCAACGTCCCCCTTGATCGCGAGGGCTTTGATTGCCGTTAAAACTATGTAATATCGATCGACCTCAAAAAAACTTCTCAACTCTTCGCGTGTATCACTGCGACCAAACCCGTCTGTTCCCAGACAGTAATAAGGACCAGGAACATAGGGTCCAATTTGTTCTGAAACCATTTTCACATAATCAGACACCGCAACAGTAGGCACGCTGTTCTTACTCAGGCTTTCTTCCAGGTGAGACCTTTTTGGGTTCTCATTTGGATGAACGAGATTCCACCTCTCCACTTCTTCCGCATCTCTGCGTAGTTCGCTAAAACTAGTAACATTCCAAATTCCAGGTTCTATGTCCCAGTCGTTCTTTAATAGTTCAGCCGCTGCCAGCGCTTCTCGCATTAAGGGGCCACTGCCCAAGAGTCTTATTTTTGGGTCTGTGGTTCCTTGAACCTTATAAAGACCTTTTATAACGTCCTCCGCTACACCCTCTGGTTGTTTAGGGTGTCTATAGTTTTCGTTTTCAAGAGTCAAATAATAAACAACATCCTTATTTTCTTCGACCATCTCAACCATTCCCCTTTGAACAACAATTGCAATTTCATACGCATAAGCAAGGTCATAGGCTTTTATGTTTGGCGTTGCGGCGGCGGCAAGGTGGCTGTGTCCATCTTGGTGCTGGAGGCCCTCTCCGTTTAGGGTGGTGCGGCCTGCCGTTCCTCCCAGTAGAAATCCCCTAGCCCGCATGTCACCAGCTGCCCATATGAAATCCCAGACCCTTTGAAAGCCAAACATGGAGTAGTATATGTAAAAAGGCACCATGTGAACTCCATGGTTACTGTAACTCATTCCAGCAGCGATGAAGGAAGAGATCGCGCCAGCCTCGTTTATGCCCTCTTCTAGTATTTGTCCGTTTTTTTCTTCCTTGTAATAAAGAAACTGATCTGAATCAACAGGGTCATATAATTGACCGGCATGTGCATATATACCAAGTTGTCTAAAAAGGGGGTCCATTCCAAAGGTTCTTGCTTCATCGGGTACAAT
>CAYZJY010000027.1:0-22694 GCA_964478995.1 uncultured bacterium | reverse complement strand
ATTCCGAGTTTCCTATGACTTTGAACTTTTCTAGATCTACCTTGATCGTGTCATTCCCTCTAAAAATCAGAATATTCCTCTTTGATAAAAGATAAATGTCATTATCAGGTGTTTCTTCTAGGCCTAATTTTCTATCATAAAAATCATCTACAGCAATTCGAGAGCGCATGCCAAATGTTTCAGAGAAAGATGATTCTTTATTGACCTTTACTGATTCTTTTTCCTTTTGATTATATTCAGATAGAATCTGATCAAATAAATCAGATACTCTGGTCATTGGTGTCACAATAAAGTACCCGGCATTGCTGAACTGTCCTATTACCAATACTCTAAACTGTCTTATGACCTCTAACTCAACATTTATCTTTACATTTGTATTCCAAGATTTTATCTGTCTTTTAATATCCTTAATTAATTGTGTCAATTTGAGACCATTACAATCAATCATGCCTACTGAAGGAATAAGCAATTGCCCTGTTGGCGATATAATTAAACTATGATCATAAGTTTCATTACTAGAGATAATATTTATATGTAATTGGTCGCCCGGGCCGACAATGTAGTTATTTGGATCTACAAGTTTATCGATGATGAAGTGATCCTGATTTTTATCTCTTTTAGATATGCTGGAATTCACATTACTTGATTTTGCCACCTGCCTTTGTGCAAGCCTTATTGTATTTAGGTCCAAATTCTGGGATTTGGATATTCCATAAGCACATACCGCTATTGCGAACGTCTTTAATATTCTATTCATTATTTGGTTTTTTGTCGAGATCTCGACTAGAGACTAGGAACGACTATCGCTCGACAGAGATTAATTTATTTTTTTTTACCTTTTAAAACTGAACTCGGCGCGGTTTATTCCGATAGTATTCCTTGTTTGAATAACCAAACTTATTCTTGAAAAGGAATTAATCCAAATTATATTTGGCCCGGGCAATTGCCCTTTCATGTAACTTGATTTCATAAGATTAGCAATAGACCAATATTGAAAATAAATTATTCCTATGATTAATGATAATTCAATATGATTTCACTAAAAAAACTCCGTAGCGAAACTGAAGCCTGTAAAAAGACACTTCTTTTGAAACAGCAGGATGTTGACATAAATCCAATTTTGGAACTTGATGAAAAACTACGTGGACTGAAGACAATTGCTAATGATATGAGAGCAGAACGTAACAGCGCTTCTGAAGCAATTGGTGACTTAAAAAAATCAGGCAAAGATGCAACTGAATCAATAAAGAAGACTAGGGAGTTGGGTGAAGAATTAAAAGAACTTGAAAAAGAATTAAACTCCATATCAGTAGAATTAGAAAGTCATTTATATCGTTTACCAAATCTTCCCCACCATAGTGTACCAAAAGGGACGGATGAATCTGGAAATCAAGAGGTGAGGTCTTGGGGGGATAAGCCTAAGTTCAAGTTTGAAATAAAAACTCATTTAGATCTTGGAGAAAAATTGAGTTTATTTGATTTTCAAAGAGGAGCAAAACTTTCTGGTAGCGGTTTCCCATTATACACAGGGGAAGGCGCGAAACTCGAGCGTTTGCTCATTAATGCTATGATGCAACACCATGACAGAGAATTTGGTTTCAAAGAGATTTTCCCACCCGTATTAATGAGAAAAAAATCAATGATGACAACAGGCCAATTACCAAAGTTTGAAGAAGATATGTATCATACAGAAGTTGACAATTTATATCTTGCGCCAACGGCGGAAGTACCTGTTACTAACATACATCGGGATGAAATTATCAAGGAGGAAGAACTACCCATTAATTATGTTGCATATTCACCATGTTTCAGGAGAGAATCTGGATCTTATGGGAAAGATACAAGAGGTTTGTTACGTGTACATCAGTTCAATAAGGTAGAATTAGTGAAATTCACCACACCGGAGAGATCATATGAAGAGTTAGAAACGCTAACTTTGCAGGCAGAGTCTATTTTACAAAAACTAGGCTTGCATTATAGAGTGGTTGAACTTTGTACTGGCGATCTAAGTTTTGCTGCAGCGAAATGTTATGATCTAGAGATCTGGGCACCGGGAGAGCAAAAATGGCTAGAGGTTTCTTCTTGCAGTAATTTTGAATCATTTCAAGCACGCAGGGGGAATATAAGATATCGTAATGCAAGTGATAATAATGTTCAATTTCTTCATACGTTAAATGGATCAGGTGTTGCAACTCCTAGGTTAATGGTCGCTTTAATTGAAACGTACCAAACTGATAAAGGGAACATATTATTTCCTGATGCTGTCGCTGATTTTTTAGGTGTTCAGGAGATAGGATAAATTGAGAGTCCTCTGGGCTTTTATTATTACTGTTCTATGTACCCTAATATTTGGATTATCAGGCATATTTATCACAATATTTGAAAAAAATAAAGGCCGTGTGTTAGGCCATTGTGCTCGGTTATGGGCAAAGTCCATATTATTTCTTTGTGGGGTTAGTTACAAAGTGAGAGGATTGAATAATCTTGCACCAGATGCAAATTATATATTCGCTGCAAATCATACCTCTATGTTAGATATACCTTTAGCCTTCTCCGGATTACCATATTGGTTAGTCCCAATTGCAAAGATCGAGTTAAAGTCAGTAATAGTCCTTGGTTGGGTTATGAGCACTGCAGGTCATATTTTTGTTGATCGAAAAAAAAGTGAGAGTGCCCTACGTGAATTAGATAAAGCAAAGGCATCATTGATCAATAAACCTCGATCGATCTTATTGTTTCCGGAGGGAACACGCACAACTGATGGATCGCTAAGACCATTCAAACGAGGAGGGCTTTTATTATCAATAGATACAAAATTACCTATTGCTCCCATAGCATTTGTTGGAACCTACGATATGTTGAGAAAAGGATCATGGTCAATGAAAGGTCATCGTATTGAATTGAGAATAGGTCACCCAATTGACGCTAATAAATATTCCTATGATAGAAGAAGGGAATTGGCAGAATATGTTAGAGGTAGAGTTAAAGAATTACTCAAAGATAATTATTAAATAGGATTATGCTAAAGAATTACGATACAATAGAAAAAGACATATCTGATTTAAGAAAACTTGGCAAAAAATTAGTTTTTACTAATGGATGTTTTGACCTGCTTCATCAAGGGCATAAAGACCTACTTTCAGCATCATCTTCCTTTGGTGACGCATTGATTGTTGGCCTTAATTCAGATTTGTCTGTAAGGAGATTAAAAGGTAATGATCGGCCCATTCAATCAGAAATCGAAAGAAAAACAGCATTAGTCAATACAGGATTTGTAAATAAGGTTTATATTTTCCAGGATGAAACACCTATTGAACTCATAGAATTGATTAGACCCGATGTATTGGTAAAAGGCGGTGATTATATTCCAAATGAGATTATTGGATATGAAGAAGTGCTGGATTGGGGTGGTCAGATCGAGGTTATACCAATAACACCAGGCTTTAGTACTACCTCAATAATTGAAAACATGAAATGACTAGGCCTTGTCTGATTAAATATTTTTAGTTTATATTCCAGTGCGGAGTTTCACTAAATCCCTTTGAGTAAAACACTTAGAGACATAACACCCTTCTTTTTCTGCGCCTTGATTCTGTTTGGTGCTGAGGCGAAGACCACCTCAAAGGTCTTCCCAAATGTACCTGTGTTCACAGCATCTAGCGATACAGTAATGAGTCTTGATGAGACGAGAAACAGGTTCCCGGAAATATTGCGAGATGCAAAATTATTAATGTCTGAGGTCTTAATATCTGATTTTAACAAGGATACCTTAGAGGTTGCATTCATTATGAGTAAGATCTTCGAACTCCTCATGGAAGCAGATCAAATTGGTGACATGAATCTTGAGGACAAAGAGGAATTTGATCGTTTTAACCGAACATTTACTGATCTTTACACACATAATCTTTTAACGGTTCAGAGTATTAATGCACCTGTAATGGCGGAGAAAATGTGGGCAGATATCAGCGAAGCCATAGAAATTGAAATGGGCGAGACAAAGTTTATTGTTGTAGAGGATAGAGATGGTCATATACCGCTAGTGAGGACAAAACAAGTTGACCAATATATAAAATACTTTCAGACCAAAGGAAGAAAGCAATTTCAGATCTGGCTTGACAGATATGCAAAGTATAAGGATTTGATCTTACCAATCCTAAAAGAGCACGAGATGCCAGAAGAATTGATTTATTTGGCAATGATAGAATCTGGTTTAAATCCAAAAGCCTATAGCAAGGCAAAAGCCTCTGGGATGTGGCAATTTATTTACTCAACGGGTAAAAATTATGGTTTGAAAAGAGATTGGTATAGGGATGAGAGAAGAGCTCCGGAGAAGGCAACCCATGCGGCATGCCTTTACCTTAAGGATCTATATAAACAATTTGATAATTGGTATCTGGCTCTTGCTGCATATAATTGTGGTGCAGGTAGAGTATCTAGGGCATCAAAAATTCATCAGACATATGATTTCTGGCAAATGCATTCACTCCCGAGAGAGACGAGGAATTACCTGCCATATTTTCTTTCTGCTGCAATAATTGCTAGGAGCCCAGAAGCATATGACTTTAAAGTTCCAAAAAATGTAGAGCCGTTTCAATATGAGACAATTACTTTAGAAAAAAGTGCAGATATTTCTGTACTTGCACGTGTGGCAGGATTAAAGCCCAATATACTTAGGGAATATAATCCAGAGCTCAGGCAATCAGCGACCCCAACAGAATCCGGATATCAATTGAAACTCCCATTAGGAAAAAAGGATGATTTCATGTTGGCATGGAATGCAATACCTGAAGAAGAAAGGTTTGCTCCTCAATTTATAGTACATAGAGTTAGATTTGGTGAAAGTCTTTGGACCATATCAAAAAAGTATAATGTCTCAATCCATGATCTTGCTGCAGTCAATAAGATTCGGAATAGAAATAAAGTGAGAGTAGGACAAAAATTAAATGTTCCAATGAAAGGTGGACAAGTATGGGGCAATGGAGACAATGGAGGTCCGCCAGGACATACTAAAAGAATTTATAGGGTCAAGCGTGGGGATACTCTTGGTCAGATTGCTGAAAATTATGGTACCAGAGCAAGTAAGATCCGGAGATGGAACAATATGAAATATGGTTCTCATTTGATACATGCTGGTCAAAAATTAGTGATATGGGTAAAATAGTTTTATAGTTATTAAGGGAATAGTGAGGATAAATCTATGACAAAACAAGAAATAGTAGATTATGTTTCAGAAGCGACAGGTTTAACCAAGGTTGAGACCGAAACAGTGATGAATGGAATAATGGGTACAATAATTGAATCACTAGCAAATAATGAAAGAGTTGAATTACGTGGTTTTGGTACTTTTGGGATAAAACATCGGATGCCAAAGAAGGCTAGAAACCCTGGAACTGGTGAACCAGTTTATTTACCAGAAAGGTTTGTTCCCACATTTAAACCTAGTAAACTTATGCGTTCCAGAGTGAACGAATTAATAAATAAATAAACGGATTATAGATGCCTAGCGGTAAAAAAAGAAAAAAGAAAAAAATGAACACACACAAACGCAAAAAACGTTTACGTGCTAATCGCCATAAGAAGAAAGATAAATAGTATATAATAACGGTTTACCCTATTCTGTAATCCTTTTCTGTAGTAGAACAATTTGATCTATGACTGAGTATCCAGATTGTTTAACAGTCTCTAGCCTAAATACAAGAATCAGAAATATTCTTGAGAATGAGATTTCTGATATCTGGGTTAGAGGAGAAATATCAAATTTCCATCATCATCCATCTTCAGGCCATATGTATTTTACACTAAAAGATGGTTCGAGTGAATTGCGTTGTACGATGTTTCGCATGAACAATCTTCATTTAAAATTTTTTCCTAACGATGGTATGGAGGTTCGTTTATTTGGATCAGTAACAATCTATGAGAAAAGAGGACAAGTACAGTTAAAGGTTAGTATGATGCAGCCAGAAGGCCTTGGAGATCTTTTCAAGTCTTTTGAAGCGCTCAAAATATCTTTGGAGAAAGAGGGATTGTTTGATTCAGAACATAAAAAGGAGATACCACATTTTCCAAAGAAGGTAGGTATCCTTACTTCAGGCTCAAGCGCGGCCTATAGAGATATTTTAAATGTGCTTGATCGAAGGGCGCCCCATTTAGAATTACTACTATGCTCAGTAAAAGTTCAAGGTGAAGGATCTGCAGGAGAATTGGTCAATGGTATTGAATTATTCAATAAAGAATGCTCTGTCGATGTCATTATTCTTGGAAGGGGAGGTGGATCCATTGAAGATCTTTGGACATTCAATGAGGAGAGTGTGGCTCGTGCAATTTTTTATTCTAAAATTCCTATTATTTCTGCTGTTGGTCATGAAACAGACTATACCATCTCTGATTTTGTTGCAGACCTGAGAGCACCAACTCCTTCTGCTGCTGCGGAATTGGCAGTTCCATTGCGCGAAGATCTAATTCTTGGATTAAATAATGATAAGGTTAGATTGCTTCGATCCATTCAAAATAATCTAGAACAAAGATGGCTTTATCTAGATCAGTGTGGAAAAAGAATCGCATTACAGAGCCCAAGAAGAAAGATTGAAATGCAGATTGATGCATTGCGGCAGATGCATCAAAGATTATTATTGGCATTTGAAAAAAAACATTCTTTTTTTCATGAGCGAATTAAACATTTAGGCAAACAATTATCTAGTCTGGGTCCTAATGAAGTGATTGGGCGTGGTTATGCAATTCCGATTGATCAAGGTGGTAAGGTAATTCGAAGTTCTGATCAAATTTCATTGGGCGAATCATTTCAACTTAGAATGGCAAAAGGAGGCATGGTTGCTAAAAAAACATCAGATATCAATGATATATAAATTCATGTAATTTTGATTATGTCAGATAATACAAAAAATAATTTTGAAGAATCAATTGAGCGTCTTGAAAAAATTGTGAACAAGATGGAGGCAGGTGATTCATCTCTTGAGCAGAACCTAATATGGTTTGAAGAGGGAATGGAGTTAATAAAATCATGCCAAGGGCACTTAACTGAAGCTGAGAAACGCGTACAACGATTGATAAAGAAAAATGGTGATGGATTTGAGATCAAGGACGTTAAATGACTCTACCAAAAAAGTTTGGAATATGGGGTAATACAGATAAGAATTCTTTCTGGAGGGTTCTTCCTGAAATTATACTATGGTCTAAGGATAATGGTCTAGAGGCCTACCTTACTTCAAGAATCCTAAACCACCAAAATGGTTCAAACCTTGATCTAGAGGAGATAAAATCAAAGAATCAGATATCTGATTTAGACTTCATGCTGGTTTTAGGCGGAGATGGGACATTCTTATCATTGGCGCGTGCAGTTGAAGATCGTAACACACCAATACTTGGAATACATCTTGGAGATCTAGGTTTTTTGGCAAAGGTTACATTAAAAGACCTATTTACAAGGCTAGATCAAGTAGCGGAGGGAGATTATGTTTTAGAAGAAAGAATTCTTGTTAGGGCATCTATTGACAAAGATGGAAAAATGATCAATCAAATGGCTTTGAATGATTTTGTTATTTGCAATGGCCAATCTCATCGAATGCTTAATGCTTTGGTCAATGTTGATGGGCATGTAGTGGGTAATTACAGGTCTGATGGACTGGTTATATCCACTCCTACTGGCTCTACAGCATATTCATTATCTGCAGGAGGACCAATCGTTACTCCAAAGGTTGATTCATTAATTATTACGCCAACTGCAGCACATACACTTACCTCTCGTCCTCTAGTTGTCCCTGCGTCTTCAAAGATAGTTATTTGTTTTCCAGATAATGATGATACGATTCAGTTTATTGCAGATGGACAAATACACGAAACATTAGATTCCTCATGTAAAGTTGAAATTAGCAAATCCGATTACAATGTATGTTTGATCGATTTTGATGACACTGACTATTTTGAAACTTTGCGAAAGAAGATGGGATGGGGGAAAAGAGGTGAGGAGCAATCCTAATTAAGTAATCGGCTAAGAGTTTAATTAGTTGTTACTAAAAAAATCTTCTGATCCCTTGAAGGGCATGTGTTTTTTCTTTTGGAATTTTGGTGTTGGAACATAGTTGTTTTTAATGCCTTTTGCCGCTTGTCCTCTTAGCAATACACACTCCCATTTCTCCCTATTTACAAATGTAGTTGTTGGTATGTAGCGCAGTGTGAGACCAATACGCCAAAATTTGGACGTATTTGCATTAGATCCATGGATAATAAACGGGTTATGTAATGACATGTCGCCAGGACCTAGTTCGATGTCCACCGCCAGTGAATCATCTATGTCATCATGATGGATGGCAAGGTCAAGAACATATTCTTTCGTGTCAAGTTTTACCATTTCTGAGGGTTTTAATAATCGTTTATTTTGCGAACCAGGGATTATTCTCATGCATGCATTATCTTGGTCAGAATGGGTTCCTGCAAGCCAAACAGATACCACATTCATTGGCTCAAGTGGCCAATATGATCCATCTTGATGCCAGCCAACGGGTTGTCCACTAAAGGGTTTTTTTGCGATGTAATGAGCACCAAATAAAGCAATGTCTTTTCCAATGATTGCTTCTACATTATCCAATATTTTTTCTTGGTGCAGCAAGTGATGTATAAATGGATCGTGGATTAGCATATTATGATGAAAGGCCTCAGGTCGAGTTGTTGGATGTTTTTTGCTCAACCACTTGACATGGGCCTCAACCTCTTTTGCAAGGTCAGGTTCGACCACATTTTTTATGATAGCATAACCTTCACGGTCATATTTTTTTTTTAAATCACCATTAATGGTCATGTCACCCCGGTTATTCTTTTGTGCTGTCTGAGAATGCAATCATTCATGACAACCATTAATCCGGCATCTTTTGCATTTTTTGCCGCTTTGTTATGGAAAATAGAATCCTGCATCCATATTGCTTTGGATTTGATCAATATTGCCGAACGTACAATGTCAGGAACAAATTCTGATTTTCTGAATATATTGATGATATCGACATCTTCCTTGATTGATTCTAAATTAGGATAGCAACGGACTCCTTCGATATAATCATGACCAGGATTAACGGGTATAATGTTGTAACCATTATTTCTCATGTAAGTAGATACATAATGACTAGGTCTTACTTTGTTTGGACTGAGCCCAACCACTGCGATGGTTTTTAATTGAAATATTTTTCTGATGATTTCGTTTTTCTTCATTTCTTGAAAAGATTTGATAATACATACCCTGCAATGTTTGGATTCTCCTTCAATCTTCGAACAGAGTAATCAAACCAATCGGGTCCAAATGGTACGTAAATCCTAACTTTATATCCTTTTTGGTTTAGATCATCCAATCTGCCACCCATTGGCACACCAAATAGTGCTTGAAATTCAAAAAGATGTGAAGATATTTTTTCTCTAGTTATCCATTCTAACAGTCTATCAATAAGCACTTGGTCATGCGTAGCATAACCACAAAACCCACCATTTCGAGCCACTTCTTTTGCCAATAATAAAAAATTTTGTCTTATGTCTTCTCTATCTTGATATGCAATTGCACCAGATTCCTTATATATTCCTTTGCATATTCGAGAATTGAATTGACTGCCTCCGAGATTCTTTATGTCATTTTCACTCCTATAAAGATATGCTTGTATTGCTACACCAACATTGTTGTAGATAGTTTTGCATTCCTTGTAGAGTTCAAATGTTTGATCAGTAAAAACTGAACTTTCCATGTCAATTCTAAGAAAGTTCCCCAATTCGCTCGCCTTCCTTGCAATCTGTGTCATGTTTGATACTGCCTCAGATTGTGAAATATTTAACCCAATATGTGTAGGCTTTACTGATATTGTGCAGTCTATGGAGTTGTGGTCAATTTTCTCATAAAGTGAGCAGTATTGGTCGGTTATGCTGCGTGCGCTTTTGATCTCTTTGACATGCTCACCTAAAATATCAATTGTTGCGCTAAATCCTCTTTGGTTCAACTTTTTTACTTTTGATAGCGCTTCACTAACTGTCTCACCAGCGACATATGGTTTTGCAAATGGCTTTGCAAACCATTTTGGCAGGAGTGGTAGACTCTTTGTGATTATCGAATCAATCAATGTCATGTAAAAAATTATGCCAAACTACATTATTCAGCCAGCATGTTTTCCTGATCAAAGAGCGAAATAAAATTAATTATTTATAGTTGAAGTTTAATTTGACTAAACAAAATATCGAGGAGTAAATTTCGTGTCTATTTACCCCTCTTGATTAGAATATATGTATAGAGATTTCGGAACCGTATTTTTTGCAGCAATCATTGCGATTGTATTTGTGTGCGTGCCACTAATAATAGCCTGGTTAGTTGCGCCATCGAATAAAACAAAAGAAAAGTTGGAAACATATGAATGCGGTGAAGTTGTTGAAGGATCCGCCTGGCTTCAGTTTAACATTAGATTTTATGTCATAGCATTGATTTTTCTGATATTCGATGTTGAGGTGGTCTTTTTGTTTCCATGGGCTGTGGTCTTCAAAGAATTAGGTCTCCTAGCACTTATTGAGATGGGGATCTTCCTTTTGATCTTAGTGGTCGGCTTAGCATATGTCTGGGTCAAGTCAGATCTCGATTGGGTCAAGAGAAGAGTTAGATATGGAACTGGTAGGTATCAGAAAATCGCAATTGATCAGGATAATTAAATGGGCCTTTTAACAAATAAATTTCAACAGGACAATGTCATTGTTGAAAAGTTAGATAAATTACTTAGTTGGAGTCGTTCGACAAGTCCGTGGTTCTTTCAGTTTGGGACTGCTTGTTGTGCAATTGAAATGATGGCGGCTGCGGCTAGCCGTCATGACATGATGCGGCTTGGTATAATTCCAAGGAGTTCACCAAGGCAGGCTGATGTCATGATCGTTGCAGGCACGGTTACGATGAAAATGGCAATTAGGGTTAAGAAACTCTATGAACAAATGGCCGATCCCAAATATGTTATCGCGATGGGGTCATGTGCCACTAGTGGTGGACCGTATTGGCAGCACGGTTATCATGTACTTAAGGGAGTTGATATTGTTATTCCAGTTGATGTTTATGTTCCGGGTTGCCCTCCTAGACCTGAATCACTCATAGAAGGGCTCCTAAAACTACAGGAACAGATCCTTGAAGATCGGCCCTTAACTAGAAAGATGGCATGAGCCAAGAAAAAGATAATCTCATATTAGAATTGGTCAATAAAGGTCTAGATGGAGACATGGACTCTGTCAATGCTTGTGACGATAAGATTGTTCGTGCTAAGGCCAAGGCGATGATCATGAAGGTCAAAAAAGGAATACTGGAGCGACCTTCTATGCCTGAGTCATCTTCAGATGCACCAAAGGAAACAGTAATTGATAATGATACAAATTCAGGAAAAGAAGATGATTTCTTTCAAAAGATGAAAGATATGTTGTCTAATGAATTTCCAGGAGAGATTGATGAAATCCATGAAGATGACATTTTATATCTTAAGCCAGACAAATGGCTAGAGATTGCGAAATGGCTAAAGTCAGAATCTTCACTTTTTTTTGATTCGCTCCAATGCCAAATGGGAATAGATGTAGGAAATGACATGCTTGAATCCAGATATAACCTGCACTCAATGGAACATGATCACTATCTTGAGGTTAGGATAAAAATACCAAGGTCAGATGCGAAAATACCCTCTGTTGAGACTGTATGGAGAATTGCGGATTGGTTTGAGAGAGAAACATACGACATGCTTGGTATTGAATATGAGGGTCACAGAGATCTGAGAAGGATATTATTACCAGATGATTGGGAAGGTTGGCCGCTTAGAAAAGATTATCAAGAACAGGAAACTTACCACGGTATCGTGGTACCAAAAATGAAGGAAGGATGGGAGTAGTCCACGGCGAAGAAATGGTCCTAAATATTGGACCTCAGCACCCTGCTACCCATGGTGTCTTACGCCTGCAAGTAAGGACGGATGGTGAAGTGGTATCTCAGATAACACCATACATGGGGTATTTACATAGATGTTTTGAAAAACACTGTGAAAATGTTACGTATGAACAGGTAATACCATTTACAGATCGTTGCGACTATTTGTCATCGATGTCAATGAATTTTGGATATGTTGTCGCAATGGAAAGGTTGATGGACATCAAGGTCAATGATCGAGTTGAGCATATCAGAGTAGTCATGGCTGAGTTACAACGAATAGCCAGTCACCTTTTATGTACTGGTGTTTTTGGACTTGACCTTGGTGCTTTTACTCCATTTTTATGGGCTCTCCGGGATAGGGAACGCATTCTCGATCTATTTGAATTTACCTGTGGAGCACGTTTGCTTTACAATTACATGTGGGTTGGAGGTCTAAGCCATGATATTCCAGTTGGATTCGTTGAGTCAACTTTTGAATTCTTAGACTACTTTGAACCGAAGATTGATGAACTTGAAAACATACTTGCTCATAATAAGATACTGGTAGAGCGTTCTGCAGATATTGGTGTAATGCCAAAAGATATTGCAATAAGTTATGGTGTTACCGGACCAAACCTTAGAGCTTCAGGAGTGAATTGGGATCTTCGAAAAAACGATCCATATTCGATTTATGATAGATTTGAATTTGATATTCCCATCGGGGAAGGGAAAAAGGGTACTGTTGGCGATTGCTGGGATAGATTTTATGTGAGAATACTGGAGATGAGAGAGAGCGTCAAGATCATTAGACAAGCACTTTCAAGCATGCCAAAAGATGGAGATGTTCATCAATCTTTGCCTAAAAAGATACGCCCCCCAAAAGGTTCAATCTATGCTAGAACTGAGACACCAAGAGGTGATCTAGGTTACTACATAGAGAGTGATGGTAGTGCAATACCCTATAGATTGAAGATGCGGTCGCCTGCCTTTACTGCTCTTTCAGTTATTGATGAGATTGGTGCTGGTTGGTTATTATCCGATGTGCTTGCAATTTTAGGAAGCCTTGATATTGTCCTAGGAGAGATCGATAGATGACAGTTGACTTTATCTTTGAAGGTTTGAACCAACTTTTTCCAAGTGTTGCAGGCAATGACATTTTTCTTATTCTTGCAATGCTTTTACCATTTGCTGGATTATTTGGTTTCATAACCATTTATGGATTTGGGGTTATCTATGCAGAATTAAAGGTTTCTTCATTCATCCAGGACAAGACCGGCCCAATGGGGCAAGGTCCTGGTCTACATGCAGGTAAGTGGGGTTTATTGCAGCCTGTGGCGGATGGACTAAAACTTTTTTTTAAGGAAGACATTATTCCTTTGAGTGCGGATAGACCTCTATTCATTCTCGCCCCGTTCCTTATCTTCATTGGTGCTTTTGTTAGCATCATTGCTGTTCCTTTTGGCGAAAAGATCATCGTAACTGACATGAACATAGGTATCTTTTATATTCTTGGTGTTGGTAGTTTGGCAGTTATTGCAATTATTCTTGCAGGTTGGTCCTCAAACAATAAATGGGCACTATATGGAGGGATGAGGTCTGCAGCACAGATCATTAGTTATGAGATCCCAGCTGGAATCTCATTGGTTGTCGTCATTATGTTGACAAGCTCACTCAGTATGCAGGAGATAATTTCCTATCAATCAGGTGGTTTGTTTAGTTGGATCATTTTTGATAATCCATTCATGCCGATCGTCTTTGTAATATATTTTATTAGCGCGCTTGCAGAGACAAATAGAACACCTTTTGACCTTCCTGAATCAGAATCAGAATTGGTTGCAGGATTTGTCACTGAATATTCTGGAGCACGTTATTCATTTTTCTTTTTAAGTGAATATGCAAACATGTTTGTGGTAAGTGCGGTAGCAGTCACTGCATTTTTAGGAGGATGGCAGAGCCCTTTCCCTAATCATTTTAATGCACCTGTTTGGAGTATGTTCTGGATGATCAGTAAAACTTTTTTTCTAATTTTTGTGATGATTTGGATACGCTGGACAGTCCCACGGTTGCGTGTGGATCAACTAATGCATATGTGTTGGAAGGTCTTCATACCCATCGGACTTTTCAATGTATTTGGAGTAGCGATCTGGACTGTGCTAAGAGGATAACATAATGGCCAAATTCTTTAATGATATTTTTACTGCAACATCAACAATTCTAGGTGGAATGATGATTACAATTAATCATCTTTTTCGTGCCAAAGAAGGTATTGCCACCCTGCAGTATCCTGAAGAAAGATGGCCTCGTCCAGAAAGGAATATTGGCTTTGATCACGGGAATTATAATGTCATCAGGTCTAGGTTGCATGTTGACATGGATGACTGCATTGGATGTCTAAAATGCGAGCGGGCGTGCCCAGTTGATTGTATCAAGATCGAGACTTCAAAAGCGCCAGAAAGAGGAGAGGACATCAAAGATGTAAAGCATGTTGGAATAACTTCAAATGGGTCGCGGAAGGCAATGGTCGTTACTAGGTTTGACATTGACATGACAGAGTGCTGTTACTGCAATCTCTGTACATATCCTTGTCCTGAGGAATGCATATTTATGACAGGTGGCCCAAATAGTAAAAAGCATCCAATTGACTATGAATTCTCAGAACCGGACCGTAGTGACCTCATTTATCGATTTGCAAAACCTGGAACAAAAGAGGGAATGGAAAAATTATTGGATGATGCTAGCAAGGCTAAGGCGTAGTAGTAATGACTGAGTTTCTTTTTTGGTTTATTGCTTTATTTACGATCGCTTCTGCATTGATGGTTGTATTGAATAATCAATTATTATATTCAGCGATTGCTTTACTATTCGCACTCTTTGGTGTTGCGGGACTCTACATCTATTTATGGGCAGACTTCATATCAGGTGTTCAACTTTTGGTATACATTGGTGGGATTAATGTTTTGATTATCTTTGGAATCATGCTGACTAATCGCATAGCCTCAGTGAGGCTATCGCAGACCAATCTCCAGCAAGGCGTAGGTGGCGTTTTCGCTTTTTGGGTCTTTATAATATTGTCGTTAGTGATTTCTAAAACATCATGGTACCAGATGACCTCTGCAGAACCATCAAGCACTGTTAGGGAAGTAGGAACATTATTGATGACAAAGTATTTACTTCCTTTTGAGGCTGCATCCATCTTATTACTTGGCGCATTGATTGGCGCTGCAATTCTTTCTCGAGAGGCAAATTAGTGGATCAGTTAAATAATTACCTCTTTATTGCTGCAGCCCTTTTTTCCATTGGTTTATTTGGTGTGATGACTCGAAGGAATGGTATAGCTGTACTTATGGGAGTTGAGTTGATCCTTAATGCAGCGAATATTAATTTTGTGGCTTTCTCTCGTTTTGGAGGCATGAACATAGATGGGCATATTTTTGCACTGATTGTTATTGTACTTGCTGCTGCTGAGGCTGCTGTTGCGCTGGCAATAGTCATAAACATATATAATAATCTGAACACCATAAATATTGATGAAGCATCAACGATGAAGGAATAATGGAAAATATCTTTATTAAATACTCATTATTCATCCTATTTCTTCCTCTCTTAGCATTTGTCATCCAGATATTTTTTGGTAAACGCTTACCCCGTCAGGGTGATTGGATTTCCATTGGTGCGATCTCAATCACACTGGTCCTGGCCATTACAATGTTCGTTGGCATGATTTTGGACTATGATTCAAATTTTAAGCAAGAAGCATCTTTTACTTGGCTTGACATGGGTGAATTTGAGATAAAATTAGGATTTTTGGTTGACAACATTACTGTAATAATGCTGCTTGTTGTTGCTCTTATATCAACTTGTACCCATGTGTTCTCGACCCAATACCTAAAGGGTGACATAAGGTATTCACGGTATTTTGCATATCTTGGTCTATTTACATTTTCCATGAATGGAATAGTTCTAGCGAACAATCTAATGTCCATGTACATGTTCTGGGAATTAGTGGGGGTTAGTTCTTATTTATTGATAGGGCATTGGTTTGAAAAGGATTCTGCTGCCAATGCAAGCAAGAAGGCATTTCTTACGAATAGAGTTGGTGATATTGGGTTCTTCATTGGAATCATGTTGTTATATAATGCTATTGGTTCATTTGCTTTTTCTGATATTTTTGATGGAGTTTCATCCGGTCTTATAGCCGGTTCTACCTTAACGCTTGCTGGAGTTGGGCTATTCATGGGGGCAATGGGGAAATCATCGCAGTTTCCGCTTCATATATGGTTGCCTGATGCAATGGAAGGTCCTACACCGGTCTCAGCTTTGATGCATGCTGCAACCATGGTGGCTGCAGGAGTCTATCTTTCTGTTCGCATATTTCCGATCCTTACACCAGATGCACTATTGGTCGTGGCGTATGTTGGTGGGTTTACCGCATTTTTTGCAGCATCCATAGCAATTACACAATCTGATATAAAAAAAGTACTTGCCTATTCAACAGTAAGTCAATTGGGATACATGATCTTGGCTGTTGGAACTGGAGTCTATACAGCCGCATTCTTTCATTTATTAACTCATGCCATGTTCAAGGCAAATCTTTTTTATGGGTCTGGCTCGGTCATTCATGCCATGCACCATGCACTACATGAGAAGCATGATCATGAGACAGACCCACAGGACATGCATAACATGGGAGGATTCAAAGACAGGATGCCCATAACATATTGGTCAATGTTATTGAGTACAATGGCGATAGCAGGTGTACCTCTTTTTTCAGGGTTTTTATCAAAAGATGCCATTCTAGCTGGCACTCTGTCTTTTGCCCAGCATCACCCAACACATTTTCTTCTTCCAATTTTTGGTTTTGGAGCTGCTGCCATTACAGCATTTTACATGTTTAGGATGATGTTTCTCACTTTCCATGGTAAGCCCAAGATGCCTGATCTCATTGATGATATCCACGAATCTCCAAAAGAAATGACAGGCCCACTTATTTTATTGGGTACTCTGAGTGTATTTATCTGGTATACTCTTCCATATTTTAATCCTTTTTCCACCCATGGTTGGTTTACAGACCTTGTCGTATCTAGAGACGCTGTTGTGCCTGGTAATTTATCTGCCCAGCAGATAGAAGATGGTGCTCATCATGCCCATTACTTGGCCATGTATGTTTCAATAGCGGTTGCTGCTCTTGGTATTTTTCTTTCCTGGTTCACCTACATAAAAAAAGGCCTATCTGCCGAGGCTTGGGCAAAGCGTTCGGGCTTTCTATATGATTGGAGTTTGAATAAATATTATTTTGATGAAAACTATGACAGATATATCTACCAACCATCTTTGAGGTTGGCAGAAAAGGTCGCTTGGATTGATTGGGAATTATATGATAGATATTTCATCAATGGCTTTGGTCGTCTAACCAACTGGGCCAGTAAGGTAACTGGAAAATTTGACTATGATGGCATTGACCAGTTTATTGTGGATGGAACAGGAAGATTAGTAGCATTATTTGGTAGACAGTTGAAGACGATCCAGACCGGGAAACTTCAAAATTATGTGCTGTATGTTACAGCAGGGGTAATCATCCTTATGGTTATTCAATCATTTTAACACAAATGTGTGAGTAGAGGACAAGATGGAACATATTCTCAGTTTGCTTATTTGGCTGCCCATCATGGGGATGGTCGCCATTGCATTCATACCGCGTGAAAAAGAAGATCTGATAAGAACTACTGCAGCGGTAACAACAGGGGTTCAATTCTTGTTGACCCTAATTTTATGGAATGATTTTGATTCCCAAGATGGTTCAATGCAGTTCAAGGAATGGGCAGAGTGGATACCTTCTTTCAATATTGCATATCATTTAGGCGTTGATGGTTTGAGCCTTCCCATGGTCGTATTGACTGGGATGCTATTTTTCATAGGAGTATTTGTAAGTTGGAATATCCAAAAGGCCGTAAAAGGTTACTTTGCCCTTTTTCTATTACTAAATACAGGAGTCATGGGTGTCTTTCTTTCATTAGATTTCTTTTTATTCTATATATTTTGGGAGGTAATGCTTCTCCCAATGTATTTCTTGATTGGAATGTGGGGTGGCCCCCAAAGAGAATACGCAGCCATCAAGTTCTTTTTATATACCTTGTTTGGTTCTGTCTTGATGCTCGTTGGGATTTTAGGCCTGTATTTCTCATGTGGTATGACATTTGATATCCTTGAACTCACTCGGGTTGCACCTGAAGCTCTTGGTGGCTTACTATGGTGGGGAATGAGTGCAATAAAGGTTATATGGGTTTTACTATTCATTGGTTTTGCTATTAAGGTACCGGTCTTCCCGTTTCATACTTGGTTGCCATTAGCACATGTGGAAGCTCCTACTGCTATTTCAGTTTTACTTGCAGGAATTCTGTTAAAACTTGGTGTCTATGGTATAATAAGGGTCAATTATGGTTTAATGCCGGATGGCGTATACTGGTTCTCCACTGCATTAGCGCTATTGGGACTGATCAATGTTATTTGGGGAGGACTTTGTGCCCTGGCGCAAACGGATTTGAAGAAATTAGTGGCATATTCAAGTGTTAATCACATGGGGTATTCTCTTATTGGGATGGCAGCAGTTGTTGCTGCTGGTGAGGCTCATGGATTGAATATGAAGGCTGCCCAGGCAGGATTAGGTGGCGCGGTATTCCAAATGTTCAATCATGGCACAATTTCAGCAATGTTGTTCATTCTTGTTGGTGTCATATATGAAAGGGCACACCATAGAGAGATTGAAGGATTTGGTGGACTGGCAAGCCAAATGCCAGTCTATACTGGAATCACTGCAGTTGCGTTTTTTGCAGGACTTGGTCTTCCAGGTTTATCAGGCTTCATAAGCGAAGCTATGTGTTTTATTGGTGCTTTTCCAGTTTACAAAGGTATAGTCATTGCATCTACGATCGGTATTCTTCTAAATGCGGCTTATTTTCTTTGGGCATTCCAAAGAATTTTCTTTGGTGAATTAAATGAAAAATATTCTGATCTTCCTGAAATAAATCGCCTTGAATTATTTACGGTTATTCCTCTTTTGATCATCACCCTATTTTTTGGAATCTATCCTGCTCCATATCTAGATGTCATATCCAGTACAATGGATAGCATAATCAACCATGTGGTTTCGTTGGCGACATTTGCAAGCATGTAATAATGAATAATCTTCAAAGTCTATCTTATTTTTATCCAGAGTTGTTACTCACAGTTGTAATTGTTGTGGCTATAATCTATGATCTTTTATTAAAAAGTGAAGAATCTGGTAAAGTAGGCTGGGTACTAGTTTTTGGTCTTTTGGCTGTTGCATTTGCCATTTTCCAGCAAGATAGTTTACCATTCAAGACGACAACCCTTTTTACAGATGCCATTGTTCTTGATCCATTTGCAAGTTTTTTTAAAATAATCATTATTCTTGCTACTATACTTGTATCCATTATCAGCCTACATAATAATGAGTTAAAAAAATATAGAAAGGGTGAATATTTCGCTTTGTTAGGCATTGTTACTTTTGGTCTATTTTTAATGGTCTCATCTATTGACCTGATCATGGTCTACTTATCTATTGAGATAGTATCGATCATGTCGTTTGTACTTGCAGGATACCTCAAACAAAACACGCGATCGAATGAGGCTGCATTGAAATATGTTGTTTATGGAGCCTTCTCATCTGGGATCATGCTATTTGGCCTTAGTTATGTATACGGTCTCACTGGTAGTACTAATTTCTTTCAGATCCAGCAAGCCTTAGCCTTATCCGGGCAAGAGTCAAATACTGCCATAATGATAGCAATAATCATGATCCTAGCAGGATTTGGCTATAAGATCTCTGCAGTCCCTTTTCATTTTTGGACCCCTGATGTATATGAGGGTTCACCTACTACCATTACAGCCTATCTGTCTGTTGCTCCAAAGGCTGGAGCGCTTGCGATGATGATCAGGTTCTTTAATCAAGTACTGGCTGATGGCGGTGCCATGGCTGGATTGGATGGTGTGTCGATGACCCAATTACCTTGGGCAAACATTTTGAGTTTGATCGCTGTGATTACAATGACCATAGGAAACGTGATCGCTGTTCAACAGGATAACATCAAACGCATGCTTGCATACTCAAGCATAGCCCATGCTGGATATATGTTGTTAGCGATGCCACTCATGTCAGGTGATGGCATATATGCGATCATGGTTTATGTCATTATGTATCTCTTCATGAATCTTGGAGCATTCTTTGTTGTCATAATAATAAAAAACAAGACTGAGGGTGAAACATTTGATGATTACAAGGGCCTCGGATGGGAGATGCCGATTGTTGGTGCAGTAATGACCTTATTTATGGTCTCACTAACTGGCCTCCCACCAACTGCTGGATTTATCGGAAAATTCTATATTTTTGCATCATTGATCAAGGGTGGAAATTCTTTCTATTGGCTTGTTATTGCCGGTGGTATTAACAGTGTCATATCATTGTATTATTATTTAAGAGTGGTCAAGGTCATGTATTTTGAAGGCGATAGTAGAACATCCATTCTTCACCCTCCAAAAACCATGACAGGTTTACTTGCATTTACTGCAATCCCTACTCTCATCCTTGGAATTTATTGGGTTCCCATAACTGATTGGATAGATAGATCCTTGGTCTTTTTTATTCAAACCATTTAAATAAAAAATCAATTGAACCATATAATTATCAAAAAGGGACATGATATTCAAATAAAGGGTGTCCCCAAAAATGAAATTGTTTCTACTCATGTAGCAGAGAAGGTCTCTATTTGTCCTAAAACATTTAGAGGTGTGAAGCCAAAATTGATGGTGGGTGAAGGTGATAGAGTCTCCATTGGGTCTCCATTATTCTTTGATAAACTAAAGCCAGATGTTAGGTGGGCATCCCCTGCAAGCGGTGTAGTGAGCACCATTCAATTTGGTGCGAGAAGGGTCATTGATAAAATAGAGATCACTGTAGAAGATAAAAAATCTTATGAATTGAAAGCATTCTCTGATGCGCAGTTGAATTCAGCCAATCGAGAGATAGTGTTGGAGAATATTCTAAAGGCAAATATTTTTCCGTTGATTCGGCAGCGTCCATTTAATAAGGTTGCAGACCCAAATGTAATACCCAGAGACATATTCATCTCAGGCTACAACACAGCACCCATATCTGTTGATTTACCCACTATTATTGATGCTCAAAAAGATCTATTTCAAACAGGATTGACGGTACTCAGCAAGTTGACCACAGGTTCTGTGTACCTAACTTCAGAGAAAGTAATGAATTTTGAAAATGTTACTAACCAGACAATTTCGGGCCCCCATCCAGCAGGGAATGTTGGTATACAGATTCACCATATAAGCCCTTTGAGACCTAGCGAGGTTGTTTGGGTCATTAATGCACAACATGTGATAACGCTTGGTAAATTATTTCAGACAGGCTACTATGACCCAAAATGTATTGTATCAATAGGTGGCTCTGGAGCAACAGCACCACAGATAGTTGAGGCCGTGACAGGAGCAAGCATAAAATCACTATTAAATGATCAATCTTTGGTCAAACCTGTTAGACTTATCTCAGGCGATGTATTGACTGGGTCTTCTGTAGAAGGTAATGACTATCTTGGTTTTTATGATTCATCTCTCACGATTATTAATGATGAGGTTGATAGACCCTTCTTAGGAATGTTATCACTTGGTAGCACCTCTACAAAATATAGTCTTACCAATACCTTCCTATCTTTTGGAAAACAGGAATTTGATTTTACCACATCACAAAATGGCGAGCCGCGTGCCATGGTTCCACTTAATGCATGGGAGGATGTTCTTCCAATGGATATTCTGCCTAATCCATTATTTAGAGCCATTCTTGCACGAGATATTGAAGAGATGGAGCAATTGGGTATATGGGAGTGCGATGAAGAAGATTTTGCTTTATGTTCTTTTGCATGTCCAAGTAAGATTGATGTTGGAGGTGTAGTTAGGCAAGGACTAGACCTTATGGAAGAGGAAGCATGACCATGGGGTGGCTTAGAAATTTTCTTGATAAAATATCGCCTCAGTTTAAAGATGGGGGTAGTTTAGAAAGGTTCGCTCCTATTTTTGAAGCTACAGATACCATCCTCTTTAGCACAGATGATAGGACGGAGTCTGGCCCCCACATAAGAGATAGTGTTGATATAAAAAGAGTTATGATACTTGTTGTCATTGCTTTGATACCTTGCTACGTATTTGGAGCGATCAATGTAGGCTACCAAAGAGCATTGACCCATGGTCTCAATACTACTTGGTTTGATAATTTGGTTACGGGTACGATCGCGATTGGCCCAATCATATTAGTGACATTCATTTCAGGTGCTTTTTGGGAATTGCTATTTGGAGTAGTAAGGAAGCATCCGATATCAGAGGGGTTTCTCGTAACTTGCGCTTTAATTCCATTAACGCTACCTCCGTCGATTCCACTATGGCAGGTTGCGGTGGCCACAACTTTTGGGATTGTTATTGGAAAAGAGATCTTTGGTGGTGTTGGCATGAACATATTTAATCCAGCACTTACGGCTAGGGCTTTTCTATATTTTACCTATCCTGCAGACATCTCTGGTGATAAGGTATGGGCATTATCTCCAGATGGATATTCTGGCCCGACCGCTCTAAGCATACCTGCAGGACAAACAAATACAAATGCGATTGAACTGTTGGATAAAGCAAGTTCTGATCTCGTCTTTGATTATTCTTGGATCAATATGTTCATGGGCTGGATTCCAGGGTCTATTGGTGAGACAAATAAATG
>CAYZJY010000026.1:0-23019 GCA_964478995.1 uncultured bacterium | reverse complement strand
ATATTAATTGAATTGCAAAATTCGGGTAGAGAATCTGCTAGCCATATTGCTGAAAAAATTGATGTATCAGTCCCAACAATAACAGAACGGATAAGAAAACTACAGGATAGCGGCGTCATCCTTGGATTTCAAGCAATTGTAGACCCCATGGCATTGGGGCTTGATGTTGCTGCAATTATTACAATCATATCTGACTCTTCTCAATATTATAAAGAGGTCACTGTTTCAGCAGAAGAAACTCCTGAAGTAGTACAATGTTTCAGCACAACTGGAAACGGTTCTCACACCTTGCTTGTGATGACAAAAAACTCTAATACTCTTGAGGAATTACTAAGAAAGATACAAAGTTGGCCAGGTGTTAATAGAACTGAGACGCAGATCATACTCTCCTCATATAAGCATGGAACAATTCTTCCAATAGAATAGGAGTGGTAGATTAATGAGAAAAGATTTAGGTACAGAAAACCATACAAACAATAATAGGAATCTATAATGAGTAAAATAAGAGCAGAATACATCTGGATGGATGGGCATGCGCCAACGCAAAAACTAAGGTCAAAGACAAAGGTTCTTGATGGACCAGTTAATTCCTTGGACGACCTCCCTCTTTGGGGTTTTGATGGGTCAAGCACGAACCAAGCTGAGGGAAACGATAGTGACTGCATGCTAAAGCCAGTGTATAAGATAACCGATCCAATAAGAGGCGGCGATGACCTGCTTATCATGTGCGAGGTAATGAATGCAGATGGTTCAGTGCATCCCTCGAATACCAGGGCTCATTTAAGAGAGGTTGAAGGGAAACATGCTGATCAAGATGCATGGTTTGGCATAGAACAAGAGTATACTCTATTTGAAGGCAGAAATCCACTCGGTTGGCCTGAAGGTGGATACCCTGCTCCTCAAGGACCATTTTATTGCGGAGTGGGCGCTGACGAAGTTTTTGGTCGTGATATTGTAGAGGAACATCTTGAGTTATGCATTGAGGCAGGCTTAGAGGTATCAGGAATAAACGCTGAGGTAATGCCGGGCCAATGGGAGTATCAGATAGGCCCTCTTGGTCCGTTAGAATCTGCTGACCAAATGTGGTTGTCACGTTGGCTACTTTATAGAATATCTGAAGACTATGGTGTAAGCGCAACATTACATCCAAAGCCAGTTAAGGGAGACTGGAATGGAGCAGGGGCGCATACGAACTTTAGTACTAAATCAATGAGAGAAGAAGGGGGAATGACTATCATAGAAGAGGCGTGTGAGAAACTTGGCAAGAAACACGATGAGCATATTGCAGTCTATGGTGCACATAATGAGGAAAGACTGACTGGTCTTCACGAGACATGTAGCATCAAAGAGTTCCGCTATGGAGTCAGTGATCGTGGAGCCTCCATAAGAATTCCAATGCAAACAGCAAATGATGGTCATGGTTATCTTGAAGATAGAAGACCTTCAGCCAACATGGACCCTTATAAGGTTTGCGCGATTCTTATAGAGACCACTTGTGGCTAAGGCTACTTGAACCAAAAAAGGTTAATTAGTTCTTTTTTTAAAATATCGTGAATTAATCTTCTTTTCTGATTACACGATCATTTTCTAATATCTGGCATAATAATTTTAATAATTAATAGCGGGAGCAATTTAAATGAACACAACATCATTCATAGATCAGTTAGATGCTAAAATTGAAAAGAAACATCTGCTGCATCATTCATTCTATCAAGCCTGGAACGCTGGTGAACTATCCAAAGAGACAATACAAGAATATGCTGCTCAGTATTTCCAACACGTTTCTTCTTTCCCAAGATATCTTTCCGCGATCCATTCAAATTGTGATGATATTGAGACTAGACAAATTCTATTAGAAAATTTAGTTGATGAAGAAAAGGGCCCAGAAAACCATCCTGAACTTTGGATGCGCTTTGCGGAAGGCATGGGAAACAGCAGAGCCAAGGTCAACAACACTACTGCCATGAGAGAGATTAATGATCTTGTTAATACTTTTACTAAACTCTCTAAAGATGAACAATATCATGTCGGCCTTGCCGCACTATATTGCTATGAATCAATGCAACCCGAAATATCTGAGACAAAGAAAGATGGATTACAAAAGTTCTATGGCATCAATGATGAAGAGACCTTAAAGTTCTTTACAGTTCACATGCATGCCGATAAGTGGCACAGAGAGGTCGTAAGGAACTTATTAATTGAATTAAGTACTTCAGATGAAAATCAGAAAGAAATAATGGCAGCTGTCGATAGTGCATTACTTGCACTGAACAATTTTTTATCTGGAATGGAAAGAGACTACTGCTAATAAAAAAACAAAAGGTTAATTAAAAAAAGGACAGTTTTTATTGTCCTTTTTTTTCTTCTCTTCGATCTTTCCCGCTTCTTCGATTATCTTTCCTCTGATACCCACTTCGTTGATCTACCCTAACACGCCTTTCTTGATCAACATCCATATTCTGTTTTCTGCGATGCTGATGTCGACGATGTTCATCTCTACGGTCATTTCTTTCCCTTCGAGTAGATGTTTTTTGTCTATGCTCTGCCATATGCTCCCTACTTTTAACATGAAACCATACAATAACCCCCGGATCTAAATCCCGGGGCTATCGTAAAGTATTATTGGTTTTATTTAGAATGTAGGATCGACGAATAAAGTAGAATCTGTCTTAACAAGTTTTACTTTATCTGTCATATCAAGACCACTCACAGCCTGCTCCACCATTTCCATCTCTTTTTCATGGATGAAATCATCGGCACGAGCAATGTATGCTAAGTTCTTTACAACCTTATAGCGATCTTCATCTGATGTGAACAATCCTTTTAGAGACTCTAAAGAGGTCGCATATTGATCCGTTCTTGCGTTGACATCACCAAGTTCAATGAACTTGTTTATGACCTCAGCTTCCATTGAATTGTATTCTTCATCGGATACGTCCGGCAACATCACCTTGACATTGCCACGCATAGCTTCTTTTTCTGATTCATCTACCTCACCGTCTGCTAAAAATGATACACAGACGAAAGCATAGACCAAATCGTGATGCTGACTCCAGTTTGCCATAATATTCCCTTATATTATTATTATTGGATAATGCTAATTGTTTAGTCTAGAACCTAAGAGCATCAATATAAACGCTATGTAGGTTAGTAAACCTAGAAAATTATAATGAGTAAGATAGAAGAGCAAGATTTCTCAAAAATAACATTATCTTTTTTTTTGATGGATTATTTGTTTCAATAGTAACTCCATCGTAGTTTTTATTTTCTATTCTATCCCTAGAATTGAGGTCCATGATCACTATCCTAGGAATATGTAATCAGATCAGAGTAAGGCGGAAAAGATAATAAGGTAATGAAAAAAATATATTCAACACTTATCAGGCTCAATAGTGTCCAATTCAAACATCGGACCATAATCTCTTTTTTTATTGTCCTCTTCGTGATGATCATTTCAGACGTTGTATTTCATGGATACTTCCCTTCAATAGCAGATTATTTTCGGACCGCACTAAATATTGACCTGTCCGATCCTGAAACAATTGCCTTGGACTTTGCCCCAGAGATATGGGGTGGTGTACTTGCCATGGTCCTTGGAACGCTCATCATTGTAATTGCAATTGCGGCAGAATCATCACCCAAGTTGATGGACCTTTTTGTTAAGGATTGGCTAAGCCTGGTATATGTTTGGTTTTTGATCATTGCGTCACTTCATGCAGTTTTGATCATGTTCTATGTTGAGCCCCTCGGTCGTGTTTCGAGTTCAGTATTGAACACATACATATATCTATTCATAGGATCTATCTTTACATTGCCATACATATTCTATATTCTATTGTATTCCAAAACAAGCAATGTGGTTTCTACCATTTCATCGATCATTCAAGGTTTTGTTCTAAAGATGAGAAGACCAATGATCTATTCTGCAATGGATGATAGCATAGAGGTAGTAGAAGAATATCAAAAAGAGATCATGGGCTCACTAGATCAGTTAGATGATCTCCTGGCATTTACCGAATTTAAGGAAACCCAGACGGACATCATTCGTGAGATCAGTGAGGTCATCCAACTATACATAAAAAATAAATCTAATTTTAATGAAAGATTCTTTGATCTAACTGACACCATAAGATCCAATGCAACATTTCGTACCTATACAGACATTCAATACCAAGAAATGTCTGACACGAAGACCTTTTACGAGGTGAAGACCTTCAGGCTACTAGGTAGTTCATACATTAAAATGATCACCAATGATCGATTTGACATCGCATCGCTCATACCTGCAGAGATGGTGGACATTGGTGTAACCTGTCTAAAGAGTAACGATGACACGATCCTTGGACATGTCAACATACGTTTTAATACGCTCTTTAGGTTCGCAATTAAACATGCATATAAGAATAATGAACCTCGGAATCTATACAATCTCTCATTTCATTATTCCAATATGATACAGGAATACATCAAGGCAGACAGAGTCGACATGGCAAAATACTGTTATGATAAATTTAAATTTTATGCAAATGACATCTATAAGAATGCAGAAGCAAACCCTGGGCTCTATTTCGTTGTAGATACTCTCACCTTTGAGTTGAGAAAGTGTCAAGTATTAATACATGAAAAGGGGTGGGACGATGGAGACCAGATGGACCTACTAAAAATGATCTTACAACTTGATAAACCCCCAGGCTATTCAAAAGATGAGGTTGACAAGGGTATCCTTGGTGGGAATAATGGAACTAGGAGAATTCAAATTGGCCTAGCCTTATTCTACCTCTCTGTTGGTAAATCAGAGTTTGCCACAGCCATAGCAGAAGACTATTTGGATGATCTTGCATATTTTGATGAAAAAACATTTAAGGCCAATGCCAATACACAATGTTTCCTTTTATCAATTTTTGGGCCACAATTTTGGGAAGATACCGATAGAGGAACACTTAACATCTATTTTGCACCAGAGAAGGATCAAATAGAACCATTCAAAGAATTATTATTCAGTTTGATGGACCAAAGACTTGAAGCGCTTGAGCGAGATGTGAAATTTTTGTCACTGGAAGTTGATAAATTGATGCAAAAGCGTAAACGACAGGATGGATATCTAAATGATGCTGATAAAGAGCGGATGGAAGAATTGCAAAGAAAGATAGCCGCACGGGAAAGCACCGACGAAGATACAAACATAGATTGGACTATTAACCATGACATCCTTTACTCGCTATTATGTATTTCATTCTTTGCTGATCAAGAAATAGATGAATCAGAAAAAGATGCAATCTTTAATAGTTATAAAATTTTTGCGGATGGTGTAGATAATGAAAGTTTTAACAAAGACTTTGGACTGACAACGGAAAAATTCATTGATCTAAAGACTGAAGAAGCAAGACAAGAGCAATTTGATGAATCTCTAGACACAATTAATGCAGATGATGGATTTCAAAATGAAGAATTAATAAAATTAATCGATTGCTATGTTGAAATAGCGAATGCAGATGATTTCATTCATGAAAATGAGGTCACTCTAATTCAACATGCTATCAAGGCGTGGAATTTGGATGTTTCAATAGAAAAACCGAAGTCAGGTGAAAAACTAAAAATTCAAAAATAACATTTATCGGGTCAATGCAAAAAAGAAGGCCTGAGTCAAGTTTGATATATCTCCACTTGCCGTTGCAAGATTATTAACTGCTGATTTTGCAACTTCAAAATACACCGAACCACCAATCTCAGGGTGATCCCTTACAATGGTTGTGAAATCTTCCAAGGTAAGGATACCATATTTCAATGGTGTTGTAGCATTGACATGGGCCGTACGTATTGCATTGTCCAGTACGAGTGAAAATTCTCCAATTCCAAAGGCTGGCGCTTCTACGACAAAGACTGTTGCTTCAGACTCTGGTGGCTGGGATGGTCTTGGGTCTGTTGTCTCCAATCTAATGATTGGCTTTCTAGATGTTGTAAAACCACTTGCTGTTTTGACCATCATGTTTTTTGATACTTCAACCTGCCCCTGAAAAACAAGAACCATGGTATCTCCTGTATCTCCTTCGGTCAATAATTGTTCCTTTGGTTCACATTCTTGAATTTCAACAACGCTTGCAATTTTAGCACACATGTCAATGTGCACCTTGCTAAAATGGTTTATCTTTTGTATCTGTTCTGCTGTTGGATTCATGTCTCTACCTCAAAACAAGAGCGCTGTGCTTACCATCGACCTTGTAATCGTCGGGTGGGTTGATCTCAACCACAACATGCTCATCGCTTGTTAAATTAATACCGGCACCATCTAACTGTTCTTTGATCATATTTCTTATCAATGGGCTACCACTCTCACCCATCTGTTCATCCAAACTAAATCCAGCCTTTCGAATTGCGTATCCAACCAATAACCAACCATACTTGAATTTATAAAAGGCCGAGATCTTATTATGAGTTTGTCCGCTTAATGTTTTTGGGATCTTTACCTCTTGAAGCCCTTTATCCTCCTCCTCCTTTAAAATTAGGTCATCAAAGAACTGAGGAACACCTGGGTCGGTCACGTGCTTTGCGAGTAGGTGTGGTACATGCTCATCTGGGATGACTATCTCATTTGCATTAGCACGCTGTAGATGTGAGACATTTTCCACATCCAGAACATGAGCCACTACATTACAAGATTCTGAAATAGACTTTGCTGTCAGACATGTTAGGACTGTTTTATCTTCATCTGGTTCCTCATGTGGTAATAGGCCAGAACCATCTGGAAGGATCATGAACGTTCCTGCTTTATCCAAAAATGCTTTTCTAAGTACAGAATCGTGAGTAAAATTTTCTGGTATGTGAGTAATGTCCAATCTCTCATAGCCAGTTATCGCACGTTGTATTATTTCCTTATCTGTCTCATTGACAAGTATTACAACTGAAGTAGAGTCCTTATTCGATTCAATAAGGTTTAGTATGGACGGAACCGTCTTATTCCATCCCGCTATGACCAAATGGCCATCAAATTTATTCTCATCCAATGTATCATCTCCTGTTAAACGTTGGGCAACCAATACGGATGCCACGGCCCCGCCAAGTAATGTGACGACACCAAAGTTCAATAACATAATAATTATTGTAAGAAATTTCCCCAAATGCGTTACTGGGCTTACATCTCCATAACCAACTGTTGTAAAGGTAACAATAGACCACCAAAAAGTATGAAAGAAAGTATCCAGCCAATTTGGTTCAGTATTTCCAAAGATGAAACTGCCCTCTGTGTGTTCAGCAACGCTGCCCTTGAACATATCATATTCAAGAATAGTAAGTGCCGTAGTTGAAATAAAGATAAGGACAAATGCCCAAGAGGCATATCTGACAAGTTCATTTTCAGAATAAAATGACTTGATTCGCTCTACTAACTCAACTAATGGGTTTGGCGCATCTTTTTGTTTTTCAGCTGTTTCCTCTTCAATGGAAATCGCTTCTAATGCCTCTATCTCAGGAATTGCATTCAACTGGTCATAGAGTTCCTTATTTGTATCTATGACAGCATCTAACTCTTGAGATGAAACTTCAGAACCCTGAATCTGGTCTAAGGGAGTCTCGTTATTCATTTATTTTTTATTCTTTTATCCTAAATCGAACAGATAGTATTAAAAATACTATAGAATTATTTTAGAATAAGCAAATGGGAAGTTTAAGAATGATAATTCTGCATAGAATCCAATTCTATTCTTTTTGATGCCACACGTATTGCTCTCAATGCTGCATTTGCACCAGATAATGTTGTTATGGCAACAATGCCATGCTGTATGCAGGCTCGTCCTATGGATTCCTCATCATACCTGGACCTCGCTCCCATTGGAGTATTGATAACTAAATTGATTTCACCATTTTTTATGCCATCAACAATATTCGGCCGGCCTTCTCCAACCTTAAATACCGATGAGGCATTTAGCCCATTCCTTGCTAATTCTTTTGCTGTTCCTGAGGTTGCCACTAACTTAAATCCCATCTCAGATAGGTCCCTTGCAATTGATATAACATCCAGTTTATCGGCATTATTAACAGAAATGAAGACTGTTCCAGTGCTGGGGATAACTGTTCCTGCACTAATAGATGCTTTCCTAAAAGACTCTCCTAGTGTTTTAGAGATACCCATAACCTCTCCTGTAGACTTCATCTCAGGACTTAGAAAAATAGACTCTTCTGGGAACTTGTTGAATGGGAGTACCGCTTCCTTTACTGCGACATAAGGACTGTGGTCCCATTTCATTAAATTAAATTTATCAATTGTTGCTCCAACAGCGAGTTGAGAGGCAATCCGTGCCAGAGGAACATTTGTGGCCTTACTTACAAAGGGAACTGTACGGCTTGCCCTTGGGTTCACCTCCAAGACATATACCTGACCGTCCTTATAAGCAAATTGGAGATTTATCAATCCAATTACATTTAGTTCAAGTGCCAATGATTTTGTAATGCTTATGATGTCTTCCAAGGCCTCTGTTGTTATTCTGTATGGGGGAAGAACGCATGCTGAATCACCAGAATGAATTCCCGCTTCCTCAATGTGCTGCATGACTGCACCAATATGAACTGTTCTACCATCGCATAAGGCATCTACATCAAACTCGAAGGCATCTTCTAGGAATTGATCAATTAGAATAGGGTGGCCTTCTGTAACATCCGCAGAACGAGCGATATATTCTATAAGTTGTTTTTTTGAATAAACTATCTCCATGGCCCTACCACCTAACACATAACTTGGTCTTGCAAGCACTGGATATCCAATGTGCTCTGCAACTTCAACAACCTCTTCCAATGTCCGTCCAGTTCCATATTTAGGACAGTTAATATTAAGTTTTTCAATAATTGAACCAAATTTTTCACGATCTTCAGCTCTATCTATGTTTTCTGGGGAGGTACCAATTATGGGAACACCTGCACGCTTTAGGGCGTTTGCAATCTTTAAAGGAGTCTGCCCACCAAATTGCACAAGGACACCATCTGGTTTTTCAAATTCAACAATATTTAATACATCCTCATACGTAACTGGTTCAAAATATAGACGGTCTGCAAGATCAAAATCAGTGCTTACTGTTTCAGGATTACAGTTTACCATGATCGTCTTATATCCTTGATCTCTTAAGCCAAAAACGGCTTGGACACAACAATAGTCAAATTCAATCCCTTGTCCTATGCGATTTGGGCCGCCACCCAAAATCATAATTTTTCTCCCCTCCAAAGGCTCTACCTCATTCTCAAACTCATATGTAGAATAGCAATATGGCGTCTTCGCAATAAATTCAGCCGCACAAGTATCAACAACTTTATAGACAGGCAGAATGGAGTTTTCCTTTCTCAAGTCTCGAATTTCATGCTCTGTCTTTTGCATTATGCGCGCTATTTGGGAATCTGAAAACCCATTTTGTTTTAACTTTAGTAGGGAATCTTTTTTATTGACCTTGGTGAGGTCTTGAATCTGACATAAAAACCAAGGATCAATCTTGGTCACTTCATGAACATCTTCTACGGATTGATCTTCTAAAAATGCCTGCCTAACTTTGAGCAATCTAAAACTCGTTCCATACCGCAATGTTGACATGTCTAGAAACCTAGAACGAATCAAGTTTGGATCATTATCTGAAACTGGTTTTGCCTCTAATCCATCTAAGCCAACTTCTAATGAACGAAATGCTTTTTGCAATGACTCTTTGAATGTCCTTCCGATGGCCATCACCTCACCAACACTTTGCATTTGGACTCCTAGATGCCCTGTTGCACTAGGAAATTTTTCAAAATCAAATCTTGGTACTTTTGTAACAATATAATCAATCGTTGGCTCAAAAGCTGCACTTGTCTTGCCAGTAATGTCATTGGGTAATTCATCAAGCGTATATCCTATTGCAAGTTTTGCAGCAATCTTTGCAATAGGAAAACCTGTTGCTTTTGATGCGAGCGCAGAAGACCGACTGACCCTCGGATTCATCTCAATAATGATGCATCTTCCATCTTCAGGGTTTACTGCAAATTGCACATTGGAACCGCCTGTCTCAACGCCAATGGTCCGCAAACATAAAATAGACCAGTTTCGCATGACCTGAAGTTCCTTATCAGATAATGTCATTGCAGGAGCAACTGTAACTGAGTCTCCTGTATGAACTCCCATCGGGTCTATGTTCTCAATTGAACAGATAATAACCACATTATCTGCCTTATCTCTAATCACTTCTAATTCAAATTCTTTCCAACCAAGTAAAGACTCTTCTATTAAGACCTCAGAAATAGGGCTTGCTTGTAGACCTTTTTCAACCAAATCTTGAAACTCTTCATGATTATATGCAACAGACCCACCAGTCCCACCAAGTGTGAATGATGGCCTGATTATTATTGGAAATGTAATTTTATCAAGTAGGGCATCTGCCTCTTTCCAAGAATGTATGAAACCTCCTTGGGCAGTATGAATTCCAACAGAATCCATTGATTCTTTGAATCTCTCTCTATCCTCTGCTTTTTCAATGGCTTCAATTTGTGCACCGATCAATTCAACACCATGGGAATCTAGGATGCCTTCTTTGTGGAGGCTCATTGCGAGATTTAACCCAGTTTGACCTCCAACCGTAGGTAAGATTGCATCAGGCCTTTCAAGTTTAATTATAGCCTCTAAGTATTCAATGGTAAGTGGCTCAATATAGGTTGCATCGGCTATGTCAGGGTCTGTCATTATTGTCGCGGGATTAGAATTGACCAAGATCACCCTATACCCTTCCTCTTTCAATGCTCGGGTTGCCTGTGTGCCTGAATAATCAAATTCACATGCCTGACCAATTACAATTGGTCCAGCACCAATGATGAGGATAGAGTCTATGTCAGTTCTTTTTGGCATCTTCCATTAGTGTGGTAAAGTCCGTAAAAAGATATCTACTATCATGTGGTCCTGGACTTGATTCGGGGTGATACTGTACAGAAAAGGCTGACAACTCTACACTTTTTATGCCTGCTGAGGTATTATCGTTAAGATTTAGATGGGTTGATAAAACATTATCTGGAAGAGAATCCAAATCCACTGCAAAGCCATGATTCTGACTTGTAATCTCAATCTCACCTGAATCAATCCGTTTTACTGGATGATTAATGCCACGATGTCCAAATTTCATTTTAAAGGTACTTGCACCTAGAGCAATCGCAAGAATTTGATGGCCCAAACATATTCCAAATATTGGTTTTTTCCCAAGTAGTTCACGAACTGTATCGATGCCATAGGAAACAGCAGACGGGTCACCAGGTCCATTTGAAAGAAATATTCCATCTGGATTTGAGGCCAATATTTCCGATGGTGATGCATTGGCTGGAAAGATTGTGATATTACAGTCATTTTTTTCAAGCAATCTTAATATGTTATGCTTAACACCAAAATCAATGGCGGCAACGTTAAATCTTCCTTTTTGTTTTTCAGACCAACGATACATGCTCTTACAGGTGACCTCTTTTGCTAGGTCTAAACCATTCATTTCTGGTGTTTTTTCTAATTTTTTCTTTAAAATTTCAATATTATTCTCTTCTGTAGAAATTATACCATTCATGGCTCCATTGTCCCGAATATGCTTTGTAAGAGCACGTGTATCAATATTTTGAATTCCAACGATCCGCTGACTTCTTAAATAATCACCTATGGATTCTTTAGATCGCCAATTGGAAGGTACCCTTGTTTCTTCTTTTACCACAAAACCTGCGACCTGAACCTTTTGAGACTCCATATCTTCATAATTGACGCCATAATTACCTATGTGCGGGGATGTCATGGTGACAATTTGCTTGCAATATGATGGGTCTGTCAGAATCTCTTGGTACCCGGTCATGCCAGTGTTGAAGCAAACTTCCCCAATTGTCTCTCCAGCAGAGCCAAAAGAAATCCCTTCAAATAATGATCCATCTGAAAGTAATAATATAGCAGTCTTCATTTTCTATGATCTATCATGGAGAAGTTTAAAAAAATCCAAAAAAAAGGTCATTCTCAAAAAGAATGACCTTCGCAGTCCTAAATATGCTACAAAAAATCATAAGGAAAATATTAGTTTTAAGTTGTGTTCAGGCAATGTTAGTACTCTACTTTAGAAGAACCAGGACCTTGCAATTTGTTAGAAGACCAAACTTTTTTTCAGCATCCCTTATTCGCTCTGCGTCTATGTTTGACACGGTCAAATTGACCGTATCGTTACTATTAACAGCCTCAACCATAATAGGATTAGTTCCAACCCTCCTTCGGACATTACCATCATCCATCGCATGCGCATAGCCCATTGGGCCCCTATTGACAGATCTTGAACGAGTATAGTGACGCGGACCATAAACAAGTTTATCATTTTCATTGAAAACCTTTGGCACCATCGCTGGAACATGATATATGTTTCGTGCGTCTATGACAATGCCTGATGCTCTCTCGCTCTTTGGCACAGCATTACGGGTCATTAAAAAGGTTGACTGTGCAAGATTCTCATTCAAGTGTCCACCTGCATCAACTAATATTTCTGCTAGACCCGACATCTTTATGGCCAAAGCGATGGCTACCTCTTGTCTTTCCAAGTATTCTATCTCACCTTGCTGATATGCACTCCCTACCAATGTCTCTACCCTACTACCTACCAATGGGTCATCAACCATGATCTCGCCTACGGTCCTGCCATCAAAATTGACCAACATTACTAGATCCAATAGATTTTCTCTTGCCTGGGAACGGGCTTCACCTTTTGATAATTTTAAATTCTTTTCAACTACCTTTAAATCTGCCTGTGATGTGGTTTTCGCAATAACTGATGCCGTGCCTCGTGAAACAATAAGACGATTCGCATAATCTATGAATCCATGGTCAGTGCGGACAACAGATGTCCTAGGAGAGTCTGATGCATGAAGACCCATCATTAGCAGTAGAAACATGGGCAGGCATCGCATTGATATACCTCTTCTTTGCATATCCCTAAACTACTTCTGTTGCATATCCCATTGCAACTCTACAAAAAACAATTTTGAGTTATTAATTTTAACATTATGAGATTAAGAATATTGATGCTCTTCATTATGGTTTGTTTTGTCTCATTTGGATGCGTAGAAAATATCATCACCATTCATCTTCACCCAAATGGACAATCATACTTCAAGTTTCATAGTCGTGGCGATTCCTTGGATATCTTTAATAATGATTTTGCTCATCCAAAGGATTCAATGATAAATATTTCAACCATATCGATAGACAATGATAATTGGTCTCGTGTCACTGAAATTAGTTTTGATGATTCCACTTATGTTTTCAGCAATCAGGACAGTCTCCCTTTGGGTTATAAATTTGATAAGCGTGTTATTTCTTCTTTTTTGAAAACGGAATATGAATTAAGGCTAACTTTTAACGGTCGAATGATCAAAACAGAATATCCAAAACTATATTCAGCACTTATCTCAAAAAGTACAGACTCTCTTGAATGGGCCCCTGAGGCCCTTACTGTTATAATGAAAAAAGGGTTGGAGGACCTTGTGCAAGATTCATTGATGAAAAATGATGTGTTGCTCATAGATAGGCTTGTGAATCACATGCGTAATGCATTATCAAGAATAACAACCATGGATCAGTTGGACCACATTCAAAATAATAAAACTGCATTCCTATCTGAATTGTTGAGACCATTCAAGGTTAAAGACCATATCCCTTATGCATTGGAAAAATCAATGAAACCACATGAGGAACGGTTGAGAAAGACAATAGATTTGAGTGATGATACATTTATAATAAAAGTGCTCATGCCAGGACAAACATTTTACAGCAATGCAAACACAATGTTAAATGATACTCTCATATGGGATTTTGGGATTGACTCTCTTTTGCAGACTGACTATGAGATAATGGCACGATCTGTGATTTATGATATGACTCCCTTAAAAAAATACATTATGGTTTTCTTGATTTTTTTCTCTTCATTAATCTTTTTATTTCTAAGGAAAAATATTGGATGATTGGAAAACTTTTAATTTATTTGATAATGTTGCAATTGCTTATTGGTGGCAATTCAAACTATGGTGATAAACAAATCATTAAAATGCTTGAGGAATATTTTATTTCTAATAATAATGCCCCATCTTTAATAGGACATCAGTTCTATGAAAATGCGAATGAGTTCGTCTTTCAAATCGAGGTAGAAACAGATGCAAAAATGGTCAATGAAGTTCTTTTGTTCAGTTTTGATGCAATCAATAAACTTGCCAACTTATCAAAAACAAATTTTACACACTCTATTTTGGTCATACATTTTTATGGTGATGTACTACCTATTGTTGCAGAATCAAACATAGATTGTGCAAGGAAGTTTTTTATTGATGGATCAGAAAATGAAAATCAATGGAGAAAAAATTGCTTATCGATCAAAAACTATTGAAAAGCAGAACAATTTTTTCGGTCTAGATGAGGTCTAAATCATAAAGCGTAATAAAGGCATGCTCTTAAAAATTAAACACAAAGCAATTATCCTAAATGTCGTAATTATGATACCAATAATTATTTTTGGGCAAATTGAAAAACAAGTTAGAGATGATAACCCGGGACTTTTCAAGAACCAACGCCTATTCCATAGCATACCAAAGCCCTTTTTTAAATCACGGTCTCATAATTTGGATTTTATTACTGATGTGCCAGAGGACTCTGTGGTAAGTGCAACATTATTTTTCAAGACAAATCTCATGGAGCATTACCAAGAATTTTCACTCGATCGATCAAGAGGAACATATCGTTTTAAATATGTACCAGAAACTTACCCAGGCACCCATTTACAATATTATTTTATTATTGAAACAAAAAATAAAATTTATGGAGTGCCCATAAATGATGACGGAGAACTGTCCCCTGTGAACAAGTTACTCGTTGACCCAGTTGAGCACTTTAAACAAAAAACACGATTGAATCAATGAATCCAGAGAAAAGGATTTTTGAAATAAGGGAAATGATCAATGAACATAATCATAGATATTATGTTCTTAATGATCCCATCATATCAGACAACGAGTATGATATTCTTTTCAAGGAACTTGAATCTTTAGAAAAAATCAACCCTGAATGCTTTGATGCACAATCACCAACTCAAAGAGTTGGGGCAGAGCCTATTACAACTTTTGATACTATTAGACACAGATTGCCAATGCTATCACTGGGAAATGCCATGAATGACGGCGAACTGACATCTTTCCATGAAAGGTCAAAAAAAACATTAGAAATGGATTCCATTATTTACGCAGCTGAGCCAAAGTTGGATGGACTAGGAGTGGAATTGGTTTACTCCAATGGGAAATTCACTCATGGCTCAACCCGAGGAGATGGAACAACTGGTGAAGATATTACTCATAACCTAAAAACTATTCCATCCATACCCCTTGGACTTAGGGACAAGGAGATCCCAATTCCTACGATGCTGGAGGTACGGGGAGAGGTCTTTATATCAAAAAAGGATTTTTTAGATCTAAACAAAAAACAAGAATTGGAAGATAAACCATTGTTTGCCAATCCACGCAATGCGGCGGCTGGTAGCCTGAGACAACTTGATCCAACCATAACTGCAACAAGACCTCTATCAGTTTTTTTCTATGATGCTGGAATGATCGAAGGAATGGATTTTGAAAAACACGTTTCATTTCTAGACGCATTAAAAATGTGGGGCTTACCAGTCAACCCATTTATTAAAACTGTAGCAAATGCAAAAGGCATGGTCAAATATCATCATGAACTTGAAAAAATAAGAAATGAGATTCCTTATGAGATCGATGGTACGGTATTCAAAGTAAACGACTACGGACTTAGACATAAATTAGGAACTAGAAGTCGTTCGCCTCGATGGGCTATCGCAGGAAAATTCAAAGCTCAGCAGGCTACAACTATCATAAAAGATATTGAGGTGCAAGTTGGAAGAACAGGAGCACTTACGCCAGTAGCTAAACTAATTCCTGTATTTGTTTCAGGTGTGACAGTTAGTAATGCGACCTTACATAACCAAGATGAAATTGATCGTAAAGACATAAGAATTGGCGATACAGTGCTTATCGAAAGAGCCGGTGATGTCATACCAAAGATCGTAAAGGTCATAACTGAAAAACGACCCAGTCAAACTTCAAGATTTCAATTACCAGATCAATGTCCCATATGCCAACATCAGGTCTACCAGCCAGAGGGGGAAGTAATCTTGAGATGTGGGAACACCTCTTGTATTAGGCAGGTCAAAGGTAGAATTGAACACTTTGCATCAAAAGGCGCCATGGATATTGACGGAATGGGGAAAAAAGTAGTAGACCAACTCGTTGATGAAGGTTTGCTTGATTCAATTAGTTCGATCTATGCCTTAACAAAAGATCAGTTATCTCCTCTTGATCGATTTGGAGAAAGATCATCAGAAAAACTCATTAAAGCCATTGATCGTTCAAAGAACACATCCTTTTCAAAATTCATATATGGTTTAGGCATAAGGAATGTTGGAGAGCACATAGCCAAATTGTTAGAGTCGCACTTTGATAGTAGCATAAAAAGTTTTTCTATTGCATCGATAGATGAACTAGAGCAAATTGAAGGTGTTGGACCCATTGTTGCAAAGGAGATCGTTGAATTTTGGTCTAATCAATCTAATTTTGACATAACGGAAGAATGTTTGGCAAGAGGAGTGAATTTTCAAGAAAAAAATGGTGTTACCAGTAATCGGCTAACAGGTAAAATATTTGTATTTACAGGATCTCTGGAAAAATTAAATCGGAGAGATGCAAAAGAGATCGTTGAAGAACTAGGAGGCAGGTCTTCATCTACGATCAGTAAGAAAACGAATTTTGTCGTTGCAGGTTCTAATGCAGGAACCAAACTAAATAAAGCCAAAAGATTTGGAATACAAATCATAAATGAGGATGAATTTTTAATTCTAACAAAAAATAAATGAAGAAAACATAATGAAAAAATCGATTATTTTTACTTTATCATTCAGTTTCTACCATAGTATTAGCGCAACGGACCTAGCCGTCGTGAGAGTTGCCAAAGTCCCCGCAAAGGCAGTCTATGTGACCCAACCCAGTCAAGAATCAAATCGCCTTTTTGTTGTCAATCAAAAAGGTTTAATTCATATCATTCAAGATAACAAGACATTAAAGATTCCATTTTTAGATATTACAGATAGAGTTCATGGGTCTTTGACTCCAGGAAGTGAAGAAGGCCTTCTCGGCCTTGCATTTCATCCTGACTATGGAAATAATGGATACTTTTATGTTAACTATGTGAATAAGAATGATTCCACTATCATATCACGATTCTCCACATCTGATGACATCAATGTTGCCACCAAAGATTCAGAAAAGAGGATACTTGGTATTCCCCAGCCATACGGGAACCATAATGGTGGACACCTAGCATTTGGTCCTAAAGATGGAATGCTATATATTGGCCTAGGTGACGGTGGGAAATGGGGAGATCCTTTTAATAACTCACAAGATATAAGCACACTACTCGGATCAATATTACGCATAGACATAGATAATGGAGATCCGTATGTCATTCCAGTTGACAACCCCTTTTTTGGACAAAAGAATAAAAAGGAAGAGATCTTTTGTTATGGCCTACGTAATCCATGGCGCTTTTCATTTGATCGTGAAACGAATGATATTATTATAGGAGATGTTGGCCAAGACCTTTGGGAGGAGATAAGTTGGACATCTTGGGAAAAATCAAAAGGAGGTAATTTTGGTTGGCGTACAATGGAAGCAAATCATTGCTATGATCCAGAAGAATTTTGCGATACAACGGGGCTCATAATGCCAGTCCATGAATATCCAAACAATGCTGCATACATGAAAATATTGATAGGAATGGACGATAAAGAAGCCACTGGATGTTCTGTAACTGGGGGATATGTATATAGAGGAAAAAATATTCAACATCTTTGGGGAACCTATGTTTTCGGAGACTACTGTACGGGCCGCATATGGTCTTTCAAGTTAGAGAATGGAAAACCAACAGCATTTAAAAATCTGCGAGTAGAGATAAAAAAGAATAGTGAGAACATACCTCTGTTCATCTCCTCGTTCGGAGAGGATAATTCTGGAGAACTGTATGTTGTGGATTATTTGGGTGCGGTCTATAAATTCATCTCAAAATAACCATGGGTAAATAACATGATGAAAATTGAAGAGGTGGTTGGTGATCTGATTCTCTTGATCTTAGATAATCATGAGCCACTAAAAAAGATAGGCATTGATCAAGAAAAAATATTCGTAAAAGTTAAGGGATATGATGAAAATGGAATGTGGATACACCATCCCGGATTTCAGGTCCCTAATTTCTCTGATAACAAAAATGGGGAACCAAAAAAACTAGAGGCTTCAATATTAATACCTTGGGTCTTCATCGTTTCCATCGCCCATTTCCCAGGGGCTGAGGGATTTGATTTCCCATCTCCATTTGAACAGAATATCGGCTTCTAAAAACCTTCATGGCCGAGTCTGCAATAGAGATCAATGGATTGACAAAATCCTATGATGATGTTCATGCCTTGAACGGTGTCAACATAAAGATTGAAAAAGGTGAGTTTTTTGGCCTTCTTGGGCCAAATGGAGCAGGAAAGACCACAACCATAAATATTCTTACTGGATTAGTATTTCATGATAAGGGCTCAACAAAAGTTTTTGGTAGGGATACAGTTAAAGACTATCGTTATACTCGATCTAAAATAGGTATAGCAGCACAAGAATTTTCAGTTGACTGGTTTTTCCCCATAGAAAAGTTGCTTTACTATCAAGCGGGCTATTATGGGATAAAAAAGAAAAAGGCTGAACCAATGATCAATGATCTACTGGAACGCCTAGGTCTTTCAAAAAAACGTAACGCAAGACTACGACAATTATCAGGAGGAATGAAAAGACGATTCCAACTTGCAAAGGCCCTTGTCCATGACCCAGATATCATCATTTTAGATGAACCAACTGCTGGGGTTGATGTTGAACTTCGTCGAGATCTCTGGCAATATCTTAGAGACCTCCATAAGGCTGGAAAAACGATCTTGCTAACAACGCATTATATTGAAGAGGCAGAATTGCTTTGTGAAAATGTTGCAATCATAGATGAGGGGAAAATTTTAAAAGAGGGCAATCCTAAAATGCTCACGCAAGAATTAGGTACAGCAGGGATAACCATAAACATTAGCGATACCAATACCAAGTTAGAGCAACATTTATCGGATTTTCAATATACAATGGATGATAATCGGCTTCATTTTTCAGTAAAAAACCCTGATAGGGCACTACCGAGAATAATTAAGTCTTTATCTGAGGCACAAATCCACATCAATAGCATAGAATCCAATAGGTCATCATTAGAAGATGTTTTCTTAGATCTAACCGGCAAGGGAATAAACGAATGAATTGGGTAGGATTTGGTACGCTCATCAAAAGAGAGGTAGGAAGATTTTTCTCTGTGTATCGACAAACTGTTCTTCCCGGCTTGATCACATCTGCTCTTTACATAGCGATCTTTGGATTTACATTGGAACAGCGCATATCAGAAATACAAGGAGTTCCCTATACGCTATTTATCCTTCCTGGTTTGATAATGATGAATACGTTGACCAATGCCACAGCAAATACTTCATCCTCAATGTTACAGATGAAACTCCTACAGCAATTACCAGATCTATTAACAGCCCCTTTATCAGGTCTAGAAATATCATTGGCGTATATTATTGGTGGTACTGTAAGAGGGATGGTGAATGGAATATTGGTATTAATACTAGGAATGCTACTAATTGGAATGCCGGTAAAAGATCCTCTAGGCACCATGGTGTTCATATTCCTCGTATCATGGGCATTTTCTAGCATGGGTCTCCTTCTGGGACAACTGTCAGAGAGTTGGGACCAGTTGGCCATGATGCAAAATTTCTTTTTAACACCTCTTAGTTTTTTAGGCGGTATTTTTTATTCCATCAAGATGTTGCCTGACTGGGCTCAAACATTAAGCTACATTAACCCGATCTATTACATGATCAATGGGATCCGCCATACCATACTTGGAGTAAGTGACTCTGATGTATTGATTAGTTATGCCATGGCAATCCTCTTAACGATTGCTTTTACCCTTACATCAATACTTCTAATGGAAAGTGGTAAAAAGATCAAACAGTGAAACTATTAAAAATAGTATTGCTCGCGCTCACGCTTAACTCGCTTTATTCACATGACCCAGATAAAGATGATCTCGATTGGAAACAATATTATCGTTTGGGCTCGGTTTATTCTGAAGCATCTGATATTGGCTATACTGGGTATGGAAGATTAAAAAGGACCACATCTCTTACATTTAGAGACATTCGTTTTTTTGGCCATTTTTTCAAAAAGGATTCTGAAATTAGACTACGACATAAATATAGTCGTCGTTTTCTTACACTTGGGAAAATATATTCCTATTCAACATTAATATATGAGAAAAATACCAATCTGAATGTTAACCTGCGTTACCACTTGAATCAGGGCCTTGGCTATTTTATCAGAAAAAGTAATTCTGGGAACATGACGGTTGAAGTTGGCGTTGCATTTGATAACTCAGATTACCTAAATACTGAGCAAAAGACAACGTACATAAGAGGAGGTTTTTCAATAGATCAAACTGTGAAAACATTTTCCACAAAATTTGAGGTTGATTATTTCTATCAACTTAGTGAGGTCTTCCTAAATTCATCTTTATCCCGATTTCAAATATTGGGTGAGGCTAAATGGTCCATTAATAATAACCTAGGCGTGATCTCTGGCTTCACTTGGGATATTCAAAATGAAGAATCTAGCCCATCTGCATTTTTGACCTTATCATTAATAAAGCCAGTTGATTGGAAATTTTAATGAAAGTTTTTAGACTCATTTATTTTATTCTTTTTTTATTACCCCATGTTCATGGTCAAAATGAGTCAACAATACCAAAAACAAGCCAAGTAGAATTGGACGATGATATCACTCTTGAAAAAAAATCATTAATGATTCTAACAGCGGCATATGATGAAGACCAAAAAATAGCAGAGAGGGTGTTGTCAATTATTTCTGATCAAGCCACTTCAACAGGACGCTTCGAGATCATAGATCGCAATTTAGTGGAGCAAATACTTGAGGAGCAAAAATTCCAACTTTCTGGGATGGTAAATGATGATCAGATTGCAGAAATAGGTGAACTCGCCTCAGCAAAAAGTGCACTTATTCTTGACATCATAAACTTTGGACAAAAAGGAGTGCCTAAAGATGATGGTGATGATGATGACGATGAAAATGATGAAAATGAGACATTATTTACTTGGTTAGTAAAGGCAGTGGTCAAAGAGTCAATTGATGCAAGAAGGAGAAAAGACACCGAAAGGATGAGACTGGAACTAGAAAACAATATTCATACTGAGCTTAGAGCAAATATTAAAATAATAAATGTAGAAACAGGAATATCGGAAAACTCATTTAGTCTAAATGCAAGTCACACCGGAGGCAATAGAGACGCTTCGCTTGAAAAGGTCCTGGCAATTATATCTTCACAGGTAAGAAGAAAATTAAAAGAGATCTACATGATTACAAGTGAGGTCTTTGAGGTGGATGGTGCTTATTTAAACATATTATCAGGTGAAAATTTAGGTTTGAGAAAGGGCACAATGTTCGAAATATCATCAAAAAATAGAATAAAATCTTACAAAGGTAAGACCCTTAAGTTGCCAGGTAAATCAAGAGGCCTGGTCAAAGTAATCGATGTTGGTCCTGATGGTAGCAAAGCAAAAATTGTTAGAAAATGGAGAAAAATTAAAGAAGGTCACAAGGCATACGAATTAAAGGCCCCCCCTGTAGCTACCGATCTAAACTTTACAATTTTAAATGGTAATCGATATGAAATGTCAGGTAAAGCATGGCTCAATTCATTCAGTGAATTTTCTGCAAGTATCAATTACTATCTTGGAACAATAAAAGATGCTAGGGATGACATGGATGGGTACATAGGTCTTGGAACTGACATAAAGTATGGCATTTTCGCCGGGTTTGGAACAAGTGGATATCTATCATTAAATATCCCAATGTTATTCGCAATGCGAGGGGATGATGATGGGCATAATGTCATATCAATGTTTTCTGACCCTTCAATAGATGGAAACATATCGATTCAGATCAGTAAAGAAAGAGATATTGTATTCTCTGCAAGTTATGTGTTCTCGAGCATGCAAACTCGCTGGCAATATCAAAAAGACACAGGGTCTAATGATGAGGATGGAAATAACATCACAGAAACAGAATGGGCAACCTGGAGTGAAGGTAGCATTAATCCTGAATTCAATCCAGAAGGGTTTTATTTTTCAATTTCTCTTAGAAGAATTCGTTTCTAAATATTTGATTAAAAGGGATTTATGAGGGTTGTTTGGAAATAAGGTTCCGGCTCGATACCCTCCTCCCACTTTTCATGCTCCTGTGCCCATCCATAACTGAAAATTAAAAAAGGTGCATTGCCAATATTAAGCGAAGTCCTCCATTCATACCCTCTAGTAAAAATCATTTCTTGGGATTCACTATTATTACTCCATGCATTTCCTAGATCAGATATCAAAGCAAATGTGGGCATACCTATTTTAATCCCTTTTAGAATTTCTAAAATACTAAATGGCAATACAGGAGCCCTCAGTTCCATGGTGCCCATGAAAGCCTGTTCACCTAATCTGGGGTTTCCAGTGAACCCTCGGGGAGACATATATTCCCTGCCAGGCGTAGTAGCACCTGCAAAATAATAATTTGGAATATCAACTATACCAAGGGTCTCTTGTGATGGAGGATTACCTGTCATCATTTCATATCTACCTCTGCCATAAATAGAGAAAGGTCCTAGTTTTTTATTGATGTAAAAATCAAACTCTGTTTTCGTATAATTGAAATCTCCCCATATGGAACTGTTTGCATTCTTTAATGATATCTCTAGACCATATCCTTGATTTGGCAATAACAAATTTCGAGCATGGGGGCGTTTGTTTGTAAATAAATATGTTAAGTTTAAACTCC